>NZ_LFZP01000045.1:0-232550 GCF_002925705.1 Burkholderia anthinoferrum | reverse complement strand
GTGTGTAAGCGCAGTAATGCGTTCAGCTAACCGATACTAATTGCCCGTAAGGCTTGATCCTATAACAAGTCTGCCTTGTCGATGATCGTTAGTGCTTCAGCACTTACGAGCATCCCACGCAGAGCGTCGAGCAGCGAAGCTGATCGATGCGGCGCGCCGGTTGAAGTACCGGTGACCTGCGTAGCAAGACGAGACAAGTTGAATTCTCGTGTGTGATACACACAACCTAAATTACTGCTTCTTCCCAGATTGGTTCTGTTGGCGACGCCAGCAGAACAACCCCCTTTGCCTGATGACCATAGCGAGTCGGTCCCACCCCTTCCCATCCCGAACAGGACCGTGAAACGACTCTACGCCGATGATAGTGCGGATTCCCGTGTGAAAGTAGGTAATCGTCAGGCTCCCTAAGCCAGAAACCCCCGCCCGACAAGGCGGGGGTTTTTGCATTTCGGCCGGCGAAAACAACGTCTCCATGGCAATGGCAAGAGCGGACAGGATGTCGCCGCTCCCGGCTCCCTTGCCGCATGTTCCTCGCGACTGTACTGCTCCGCCACAAGAGCCGCGACATTATTATCAAACGCCATTTTCGATCCAGCTCGCCGCATCTCGCCCTAAAGAGCCCTATCGGGGCGCGGCGCACGCTTGGCTTGCGGCAAGAAGCGAATCGACCCACGGGCCCGCTGTGCCGTGCGCGTATTGCGTGTCTGACAGGATCAACAATCGGCGCGATTCTTTTCGACGGTCGCTCGTTGGACCGTCCCGTACCGAGTAAATTTCTTCGATGAGCGAATAGGCGCTGTCGCCTACGCGGCCACCCATCGCAGGGATGTGTTCCCGTGTCGGCGCGTGCCGTATTCGGATCGCCGATCAGAGAGCTCCGCAAGGGAAGGTCGGCGTACCATGCTTCGCTCTTGAATCGCCGCTTCAGCTCAAGTTGCCGGGCAGCGCGCGTCGGATGTCGATGCACCGGCGCCATATATCGGCTTTATAACGACTTCGTAAGCGCGAGGTGGGAGTGGCTACGCAGCCGATGATCAATTTGATGCGCGACGCGCTGCTCGAGTCGGACGTGATCTACGGCGACGAGACAACCTTCCAAGTGCTGAAGGAGCCAGGACACAGGCGAAGAGTTATCTGTGGGCGCAGGTCAACGGCGCTAGGCCACAGTACGGATGTTCTCGTACTCGCAGGGCCGCGGCGCCCAGCACGCGCAGAAGCTCTATGCCGGCGTGCAGCCTGGCACCGTGCTGATGATTGACGGGTACGAGCTCTATAACGGCATCGCCCACGATCATCAACTCGTGCATCTGGGTTACTGTTCGTTGACACGGTTGCCCAGTGCGCAAGCCAGCGCCAACCTGTACTCTCTCGTCGAAACGTACAACGCGAACGGCATCAATCCGTATCGATATCTCGTCTGGCTATTTGCCAGGCTGCCGTTGGCCGAGACTGTCGATGACTACGCCGAGCTACTGCCTTGGAAATTATTGCCCTGACCTAAACTGAGCGATCGTACCGCTTACGAGCTTACATCCCTGATGAATGACAGTCTGGTGAACAGGGTCGCGCTGGTCCCCTTCGAAGAAAGCGCAACTGAAACGCAGGAGCTCTTCGCGCAATATGAGGCTGCGCTGCGCGATCACATCGATTCCGCGTTCGGTTGGGATGATGAGTTTCAACGGCGTCGATTTATAGAGTCTTACACTCGCTCTGATATACGATTGGTCAGAGTTGGCGCCAATACAGCAGGTTACGCGGTCGTCAGGATGCTAGACGACGCTATTCACCTGTCGCTTCTGATACTGAAACCAAGCTTCCAGCGACAGGGGATTGGAAAAGACGTTCTGACATCGCTGATGTCAGAGGCCGCGCGGACCGGAAAGGCCATCACACTGTCTTGCCTCCGCTCAAATTCGGAGGCTGTTGCGTTCTACGAATCGATGAAATTTCAAGTCACGTCTACCGAGGAACACTTCGTAAACTATCGATTTCCAAAACCTACCAAGTAGTTTCATCCGACGAAGCTGACTCCGGGTCGTGCGCACCTGCTGCGTTATTAGATGACCGCTTACGGTGCAACCACAAAAAGTGTCGTTCCAGAGAGGTGGGTGCATGGAGGTCTTTACCTGGGGTAGGCGGGCGACTCGAGACGGCCTCATGCCTTGTGGTGAAGCCGGCGAACGCAGCAGTAGTCGAAACCGGCGACGGAGCCGACAGCAATCGTCAGAAGGGGTGCGTCGTCGTCGGCTGCAGAGCCTTTATTTCACTCCGGAGGCACCGCGCCCAACCTCCAGGAGCAACCACCAGCCGGCTCGCCAAACTCGCCCGGCACGAAATTTGCGGAAAATTTGCGTCTACCCGCTTGGCATTGTGCGAAAGAGGCCGTATGATGGCGGTCTTTCGTTTTTAGCGCAGATGCAGATCGGCGCTGAAGGCGGAGTCTGACGAAGATGTGGTGCCGGTCGGCAACATCTCGCGCTTGCCTTAGCCGGGCAAGGGCGGCGATCGGCGGGAAGCAGAGGTCGGGAAGAAAGTGAAAATAATCTTCCGGATATGCTTGACAGGAGTGCGATGCACCCCCATAATCGTCAGTTCTCTACGGAGGGGTGCCCGAGTGGCTAAAGGGGGCAGACTGTAAATCTGTTGGCTTACGCCTACGTTGGTTCGAATCCAACCTCCTCCACCAAGATATCAGCGCAGTGAGCGGCAAGGAATCGTTAGTGGCCCGTGCGGGTGTAGCTCAATGGTAGAGCAGAAGCCTTCCAAGCTTACGACGAGGGTTCGATTCCCTTCACCCGCTCCAGACCGCTAAGTTGAAGCGTAGCGCCCATGTGGCTCAGTGGTAGAGCACTCCCTTGGTAAGGGAGAGGTCGGCAGTTCGATCCTGCCCATGGGCACCAGCAGTAAAAAGTCAGTGTCTTGTTTGCGCGCGGCGCAACCTGTGAAATTCCTTTTGGGAGTTGAAAATGGCCAAGGAAAAGTTTGAGCGGACCAAGCCGCACGTGAACGTTGGTACGATTGGTCACGTTGACCACGGCAAGACGACGCTGACGGCAGCGATCACGACGGTTCTGACGAAGAGGTTCGGCGGCGAAGCGAAGGCGTACGACCAGATCGACGCGGCACCGGAAGAAAAGGCGCGCGGCATCACGATCAACACGGCACACGTCGAGTACGAAACGGCTAACCGCCACTACGCACACGTCGACTGCCCGGGCCACGCTGACTACGTGAAGAACATGATCACGGGCGCGGCGCAGATGGACGGCGCGATCCTGGTTTGCTCGGCAGCAGACGGCCCGATGCCGCAAACGCGTGAGCACATCCTGCTGGCGCGTCAGGTTGGCGTTCCGTACATCATCGTGTTCCTGAACAAGTGCGACATGGTTGACGACGCGGAACTGCTCGAGCTGGTCGAGATGGAAGTTCGCGAACTGCTGTCGAAGTACGACTTCCCGGGCGACGACACGCCGATCGTGAAGGGTTCGGCGAAGCTGGCGCTGGAAGGCGACACGGGTGAGCTGGGCGAAGTGGCGATCATGAACCTGGCAGACGCACTGGACACGTACATCCCGACGCCGGAGCGTGCGGTTGACGGCGCGTTCCTGATGCCGGTGGAAGACGTGTTCTCGATCTCGGGCCGCGGTACGGTGGTGACGGGTCGTGTCGAGCGCGGCATCATCAAGGTCGGCGAGGAAATCGAAATCGTCGGTATCAAGCCGACGGTGAAGACGACCTGCACGGGCGTGGAAATGTTCCGCAAGCTGCTGGACCAAGGTCAGGCAGGCGACAACGTGGGTATCCTGCTGCGCGGCACGAAGCGTGAAGACGTGGAGCGTGGCCAGGTTCTGGCGAAGCCGGGTTCGATCACGCCGCACACGCACTTCACGGCTGAAGTGTACGTGCTGAGCAAGGATGAAGGCGGCCGTCACACGCCGTTCTTCAACAACTACCGTCCGCAGTTCTACTTCCGTACGACGGACGTGACGGGCTCGATCGAGCTGCCGAAGGACAAGGAAATGGTGATGCCGGGCGACAACGTGTCGATCACGGTGAAGCTGATCGCTCCGATCGCGATGGAAGAAGGTCTGCGCTTCGCGATTCGCGAAGGCGGCCGTACCGTCGGCGCCGGCGTCGTCGCCAAGATCATCGAGTAAGCCAGTTATTCGTTGATCGACAGTTTTGGGGCTGGCAGCAGCCGGCCCCAACATGGTTTAGGGGTATAGCTCAACTGGCAGAGCGTCGGTCTCCAAAACCGAAGGTTGGGGGTTCGATTCCCTCTGCCCCTGCCAAAAATCGCCACGTGTCCCACGTGGCATTTGTTTTAAGGTGTTATGGCGAATCCATCCGTCGAAACTGTAAATACCTCCGGCGATAAGCTGATGCTGGCCCTGGGCGTATTGCTGGTGTTGGCCGGATTCGTGGGCTTCTTCTGGCTGGCCAATCAGCAGTGGTATGTCCGCGGTGCCGCGTTGGCGGTAGGTATCATCGCCGGCGTGGCCGTCGGGCTGATGTCCGCCCCTGGCAAGAGCCTCATCGCGTTTGCCAAGGATTCGTACAAGGAAGTCCGGAAGGTCGTATGGCCCACCCGCAAGGAAGCAACGCAAACCACACTCGTCGTGTTCGGTTTCGTGCTCGTGATGGCGATTTTCCTCTGGTTGAGCGACAAATCGATCGAATGGGTGATTTTCTCGGCGATTCTGGGTTGGAAATGATATGAGCGATACTCCGGCATCCCCGAGCGGAAAGCGTTGGTACGTCGTGCACGCCTACTCCGGTATGGAGAAGAGCGTGCAACGCGCGCTTCAAGAGCGCATCGAACGTGCTGGCATGCAGGACAAATTCGGTCAGATCCTGGTTCCGACCGAAGAAGTGGTCGAAGTCAAAGGCGGCCACAAGGCTGTGACCGAACGTCGTTTCTTCCCTGGCTACGTGCTGGTGGAAATGGAAATGACGGACGAAACGTGGCACCTCGTGAAGAACACCGCGAAGGTCACTGGTTTCGTCGGCGGTGCGCGTAACCGCCCGACCCCGATTTCCCCGAAGGAAGTCGAGAAGATCATGTCGCAGATGCAGGAAGGCGTCGAAAAGCCGCGCCCGAAGACCCTGTTCGAAGTCGGCGAGATGGTGCGTGTCAAGGAAGGCCCGTTCACGGACTTCAACGGCACCGTCGAAGAAGTCAACTACGAGAAATCGCGCGTGCGTGTGTCGGTCACCATCTTTGGCCGCTCGACCCCCGTCGAACTCGAGTTCGGTCAGGTCGAAAAAGTTTGATCCCGATTCGGTGGGCAGCCTCGGCTGCCCACCTTCGCGCTTACGGCCCGCGTCATGGCCGTTGAGGAGCGTCAGTAGCCAGCGGCGAAAGCGCGTTATCACTCACCGAACGCCTTCTCCGGCGTTCCAATGAGGTTTCAAATGGCAAAGAAGATTATCGGCTTTATCAAGCTGCAGATCCCTGCAGGTAAAGCCAACCCGTCGCCGCCGGTTGGTCCGGCACTGGGCCAGCGCGGCCTGAACATCATGGAGTTCTGCAAGGCGTTCAACGCGCAGACTCAAGGCATGGAGCCGGGTCTGCCGGTGCCGGTGGTCATCACGGCATTCGCTGACAAGAGCTTCACGTTCGTGATGAAGACGCCGCCGGCGACCGTCCTGATCAAGAAGGCGGCGAAGGTGGACAAGGGCTCGAGCAAGCCGCACACCGACAAGGTCGGTTCGATCACGCGCGCTCAAGCCGAAGAAATCGCGAAGACCAAGATGCCGGACCTTACGGCAGCTGATCTGGACGCAGCCGTTCGCACCATCGCTGGTAGCGCACGCTCGATGGGTATCACTGTGGAGGGCGTGTAAATGGCTAAGATCTCCAAGCGCCGTCAGGCATTTGCCGCCAAGGTCGACCGTCAGAAGCTGTACGCGATCGAAGACGCACTGAGCCTCGTGAAGGAATGCGCGAGCGCGAAGTTCGACGAGTCGATCGACGTCGCAGTCCAGCTCGGCATCGATGCGAAGAAGTCGGACCAGGTCGTTCGTGGTTCGGTCGTTCTCCCGGCAGGTACGGGCAAGTCGGTTCGCGTTGCCGTGTTCGCGCAAGGCGAAAAGGCCGAGCAAGCTCGTGCAGCCGGCGCGGAAATCGTCGGTATGGAAGACCTGGCCGAGCAGATCAAGGCTGGCCAGATGGACTTCGACATCGTGATCGCTTCGCCGGACACGATGCGTATCGTCGGTACGCTCGGCCAGATCCTCGGCCCGCGCGGCCTGATGCCGAACCCGAAGGTCGGTACGGTCACGCCGGACGTCGCAACCGCCGTCAAGAACGCGAAGGCTGGTCAGGTGCAATTCCGTGTCGACAAGGCCGGTATCATCCATGCGACCATCGGCCGTGCATCGTTCGAGCCGACCGCGCTGCGTTCGAACCTGTCCGCGCTGATCGAAGCGCTGCAGAAGGCAAAGCCGGCAACGAGCAAGGGCGTGTACCTGCGCAAGATCGCACTGTCGAGCACGATGGGCGTCGGCGTGCGCGTCGACCAGGCTACGCTGGCAGCACAGTAAGCAAGTATTCGGGCCGCTTCGCTCGCGAAGCGGTCCACATGGGCTTTGGGCGGTTGTTCGTGCAGCAGGGCGGGCAACCGGTTATCAAAGACCGTTGGTGGGGCGCAGCAGTCAGGTGATCCCTTAATTCAAGCCAACGCAGATGGCGAACCCGAAAAAGTTTTGCAGTGGTGAAGCCGCAGGCCGCGAAGCGATTCGCGGCATGAGGTGGAAATACTCCTAACGAGGTCGGACGCCGTTGTTGAACGAGGTACGTGAGGTTTCGCCATACCGGCAAGGCCGAACGTATCGTTTCTGGAGGCTAACCGTGCCGCTTAATAGAGAAGACAAGCAAGCCGTCGTCGCTGAGGTTTCCGCGCAAGTCGCGAAGGCCCAGACCGTTGTGCTGGCTGAGTATCGTGGAATTGCGGTTGGCGATCTGACCAAGCTGCGCGCGCAAGCGCGTGAGCAAAAGGTTTACCTGCGCGTGTTGAAGAACACGCTGGCGCGTCGCGCTGTCGAAGGTACGCCGTTTGCTCCGCTGGCAGAGCAGATGACTGGTCCGCTGATCTACGGCATCTCGGAAGATGCAATTGCCGCTGCTAAGGTCGTCAACGACTTCAGCAAGAGCAATGACAAGTTGGTCATCAAGGCTGGTTCGTTCGATGGCAAGGTGATGGACAAGGCTGGCGTGCAAGCGCTGGCAAGCATCCCGAGCCGCGAAGAACTGCTCTCGAAGCTGCTGTTCGTTATGCAAGCGCCTGTTTCGGGCTTCGCGCGTGCTCTGGCCGCGCTGGCCGAGAAGAAGCAAGCGGAAGCTGCGTAAGCGAACGTGCATCAGCGTCATTGATCGCTGGCTGTATCCGAATTCAATTTAGGAGTATTTCAAATGGCAATCGCAAAAGAAGACATCCTGGCAGCAGTCGAAGGGATGACCGTTCTGGAACTGAACGAACTGGTCAAGGCATTCGAAGAGAAGTTTGGCGTGTCGGCAGCTGCAGTGGCAGTCGCTGGCCCGGCAGGCGGCGGCGCTGCTGCTGCTGCAGAAGAGAAGACCGAATTCACGGTCGTCCTGGCTGAAGCCGGCGCCAACAAGGTTTCGGTCATCAAGGCCGTTCGCGAACTGACGGGCCTGGGCCTGAAGGAAGCGAAGGACCTGGTTGACGGTGCACCGAAGCCCATCAAGGAAGGCGTCGACAAGGCTGCTGCTGAAGAAGCCAAGAAGAAGCTGGAAGAAGCTGGCGCGAAGGTCGAAGTCAAGTAAGTTTCGGCGCGCTGTGCGAAGGCTGGCGGTATTTTCACCGCCGGCCTTTTTGTGCTTTGTGGGGACGTTATTCTGGCACTCATTCGGGAGCCCGAATAATCGGCCCCAGAAGCCAAAGAAAACCGCCTGATCGTTGTGATGCATCACTCACGATTGGCGGTTCTCTTTGTCTTCTGAAGCGACTGCAGAAGGCAAGTTTGGTCGGGTAGCGGGCAACACAGGCATCCGCTGCCGTCAGCCAGCGGTTGGTAGCGGCCAACCACCAAGCTTCTCGGCTCGTTCAAGCCGTCGAACGGCCATCGGGTCTCAGTCGGTGAACACTCGGGTTTGAAACGTCCAGGTATTCCGCCTCGATAGCACCCGCCGTGATTCGGAGATCGTATGCAATATTCCTTCACCGAGAAGAAGCGCATTCGCAAGAGTTTCGCGAAGCGCCCCATCGTTCACCAAGTTCCGTTCTTGCTGGCTACTCAGCTTGAATCATTCAGCACGTTTCTGCAAGCCGATGTGCCCGCGACGCAACGTAAGCCCGAGGGTTTGCAGGCCGCGTTCACGTCGGTATTTCCCATTGTTTCGCACAACGGTTTCGCGCGCCTCGAGTTCGTGAGCTATGCGCTGTCGTCGCCGGCATTCAACATCAAGGAATGCCAGCAGCGCGGCCTGACGTACTGCTCCGCGCTGCGCGCGAAGGTCCGCCTCGTCATCCTCGACAAGGAATCGCCGAACAAGCCGGTCGTCAAGGAAGTGAAGGAGCAGGAAGTGTACATGGGCGAAATTCCGCTCATGACGCCGACGGGCTCGTTCGTCATCAACGGCACCGAGCGTGTCATCGTCTCGCAGCTGCACCGTTCGCCGGGCGTGTTCTTCGAACACGACAAGGGCAAGACGCACAGCTCGGGCAAGCTGCTGTTCTCGGCACGGATCATTCCGTACCGCGGCTCGTGGCTCGACTTCGAATTCGATCCGAAGGACATCCTGTATTTCCGCGTCGACCGTCGCCGCAAGATGCCGGTCACGATCCTGCTGAAGGCCATCGGCCTGACGCCGGAACAGATCCTCGCGAACTTCTTCGTGTTCGACAACTTCACGCTGATGGACGAAGGCGCGCAACTCGAGTTCGTGCCCGAGCGCCTGCGTGGCGAAGTCGCGCGCTTCGACATCACGGATCGCGACGGCAAGGTCATCGTCCAGAAGGACAAGCGGATCAACGCGAAGCACATTCGCGACCTCGAAGCCGCGAAGACCAAGTTCATCTCGGTGCCGGAAGACTATCTGCTCGGCCGCGTGCTGGCGAAGAACGTCGTCGACGGCGACACCGGCGAAGTGATCGCGAGCGCGAACGACGAAGTCACGGAAAGCGTGCTCGAGAAGCTGCGCGAAGCGGGCATCAAGGACATCCAGACGCTTTACACGAACGATCTGGACCAGGGTCCGTACATCTCGTCGACGCTGCGTGTCGACGAAACGACCGACAAGACGGCCGCGCGCATCGCGATCTACCGCATGATGCGTCCGGGCGAGCCGCCGACCGAAGAAGCGGTCGAGGCGCTGTTCAACCGGCTGTTCTACAGCGAAGAAGCGTACGACCTGTCGAAGGTCGGCCGCATGAAGTTCAACCGCCGCGTGGGCCGCGACGAGATCGTCGGCCCGATGACGCTGCAGGACGACGACATCCTCGCGACGATCAAGATCCTCGTCGAGCTGCGTAACGGCAAGGGCGAAGTGGACGACATCGACCACCTCGGCAACCGTCGCGTGCGTTGCGTCGGCGAACTGGCGGAAAACCAGTTCCGCGCCGGTCTCGTGCGTGTCGAGCGCGCGGTCAAGGAACGCCTCGGCCAGGCCGAAAGCGAAAACCTGATGCCGCACGACCTGATCAACTCGAAGCCGATTTCGTCGGCGATCCGCGAGTTCTTCGGTTCGTCGCAGCTGTCGCAGTTCATGGACCAGACCAACCCGCTGTCGGAAATCACGCACAAGCGCCGTGTTTCCGCACTGGGCCCGGGCGGTCTGACGCGCGAGCGTGCAGGCTTCGAAGTCCGTGACGTGCACCCGACCCACTACGGCCGCGTGTGCCCGATCGAGACGCCGGAAGGTCCGAACATCGGCCTGATCAACTCGCTCGCACTGTATGCGCACCTGAACGAGTACGGCTTCCTCGAGACGCCGTACCGCAAGGTCGTGGACGGCAAGGTGACCGATCAGATCGACTACCTGTCGGCGATCGAGGAAGGTCGCTACATGATCGCCCAGGCGAACGCCGCGATCGACGAAGACGGCCGACTGATCGACGAACTCGTGTCGTCGCGCGAAGCCGGCGAAACGATGATGGTCACGCCGGACCGGATCCAGTACATGGACGTCGCGCCGTCGCAGATCGTGTCGGTGGCAGCGTCGCTGATCCCGTTCCTCGAGCACGACGACGCGAACCGCGCACTGATGGGTTCGAACATGCAGCGTCAGGCCGTGCCGTGTCTGCGTCCGGAAAAGCCGGTCGTCGGTACGGGCATCGAGCGCACCTGCGCGGTCGACTCGGGTACGACGGTTCAGGCGTTCCGCGGCGGTGTGGTCGACTACGTCGACGCAGGCCGTATCGTGATTCGCGTGAACGACGACGAAGCGGTCGCGGGTGAAGTCGGTGTCGACATCTACAACCTGATCAAGTACACGCGTTCGAACCAGAACACGAACATCAACCAGCGTCCGATCGTGAAGATGGGCGACAAGGTCTCGCGCGGCGACGTGCTGGCCGACGGCGCCTCGACGGACCTGGGCGAGCTCGCGCTCGGCCAGAACATGCTGATCGCGTTCATGCCGTGGAACGGCTACAACTTCGAGGATTCGATCCTGATCTCGGAGAAGGTCGTCGCGGACGATCGCTACACGTCGATCCACATCGAAGAGCTGAACGTCGTTGCACGCGACACGAAGCTCGGGCCGGAAGAAATCACGCGCGACATCTCGAACCTGGCGGAAGTCCAGCTCGGCCGTCTCGACGAATCGGGCATCGTGTACATCGGTGCGGAAGTCGAAGCAGGCGACGTGCTGGTCGGCAAGGTCACGCCGAAGGGCGAGACCCAGCTGACGCCGGAAGAGAAGCTGCTGCGCGCGATCTTCGGCGAGAAGGCTTCGGACGTGAAGGACACGTCGCTGCGCGTGCCGTCGGGCATGAGCGGGACGGTGATCGACGTCCAGGTGTTCACGCGTGAAGGCATCCAGCGCGATAAGCGTGCGCAACAGATCATCGACGACGAACTGAAGCGCTACCGTCTCGACCTGAACGACCAGCTGCGCATCGTGGAAGGCGACGCGTTCCAGCGTCTCGCGCGCATGCTCGTGGGCAAGGTCGCGAACGGCGGTCCGAAGAAGCTCGCGAAGGGCACGAAGATCGACCAGGCTTACCTGGAAGACCTCGACCATTACCACTGGTTCGACATCCGCCTCGCGGACGACGAAGCGGCGGCGCAGCTCGAAGCGATCAAGAACTCGATCGAAGAGAAGCGTCACCAGTTCGACCTCGCGTTCGAAGAGAAGCGCAAGAAGCTCACGCAAGGCGACGAACTGCCGCCGGGCGTGCTGAAGATGGTCAAGGTGTACCTCGCGGTGAAGCGCCGTCTGCAGCCTGGCGACAAGATGGCGGGCCGTCACGGTAACAAGGGTGTCGTGTCGAAGATCGTCCCGATCGAAGACATGCCGTACATGGCCGACGGCCGTCCGGCAGACGTCGTGCTGAACCCGCTCGGCGTGCCGTCGCGGATGAACGTGGGTCAGGTTCTGGAAGTGCACCTCGGCTGGGCCGCGAAGGGCCTCGGCTGGCGTATCGGCGAAATGCTGCAGCGTCAGGCGAAGATCGAGGAACTGCGCGCGTTCCTGACGAAGATCTACAACGAGTCGGGCCGCCAGGAAGATCTGGAAAGCTTCACCGACGACGAGATCCTCGAACTCGCGAAGAACCTGCGCGAAGGCGTGCCGTTCGCGACGCCGGTGTTCGACGGTGCAACCGAGGAAGAAATGGGCAAGATGCTCGACCTCGCGTTCCCGGACGACATCGCCGAACAGCTCGGCATGAACCCGTCGAAGAACCAGGTCCGCCTGTACGACGGCCGCACGGGTGAAATGTTCGAACGTCGCGTGACGCTCGGCTACATGCACTACCTGAAGCTGCACCACCTGGTCGACGACAAGATGCACGCGCGTTCGACCGGCCCGTACTCGCTCGTCACGCAGCAGCCGCTGGGCGGTAAGGCGCAGTTCGGTGGCCAGCGTTTCGGTGAAATGGAAGTGTGGGCACTCGAAGCGTACGGCGCGTCCTACGTGCTGCAGGAAATGCTGACGGTGAAGTCGGACGACGTGACCGGCCGGACGAAGGTGTACGAAAACCTCGTCAAGGGCGATCACGTGATCGATGCAGGCATGCCGGAATCCTTCAACGTGCTCGTGAAGGAAATCCGCTCGCTCGGTATCGATATCGATCTCGACCGCAATTAATCGGACTACGGAGAGAAAGCAATGAAAGCTCTGCTCGATCTATTCAAGCAAGTCCAACAGGAAGAAGTTTTCGACGCGATCAAGATCGGTCTGGCCTCGCCCGACAAGATCCGTTCGTGGTCGTTCGGCGAAGTGAAGAAGCCGGAGACCATCAACTACCGTACGTTCAAGCCGGAACGCGATGGTCTGTTCTGCGCGAAGATCTTCGGGCCGATCAAGGACTACGAGTGCCTGTGCGGCAAGTACAAGCGTCTGAAGCACCGCGGCGTGATCTGCGAGAAGTGCGGCGTCGAAGTGACGCTGGCGAAGGTGCGTCGCGAACGGATGGGCCACATCGAGCTGGCCTCGCCGGTCGCGCACATCTGGTTCCTGAAGTCGCTGCCGTCGCGTCTGGGCATGGTGCTCGACATGACGCTGCGCGACATCGAACGCGTGCTGTACTTCGAAGCCTATGTGGTCATCGAACCGGGCATGACGCCGCTGAAGGCGCGGCAGATCATGACCGAAGAGGATTACTACAACAAGGTCGAGGAATACGGCGACGAATTCCGTGCCGAAATGGGCGCGGAAGGCGTGCGTGAACTGCTGCGCGCGATCAACATCGACGAGCAGGTCGAGACGCTGCGCACCGAGCTGAAGAACACCGGCTCGGAAGCGAAGATCAAGAAGTACGCGAAGCGCCTGAAGGTCCTCGAGGCATTCCAGCGCTCGGGCATCAAGCCCGAGTGGATGATTCTCGAAGTGCTGCCGGTGCTGCCGCCGGAACTGCGTCCGCTCGTGCCGCTGGACGGCGGCCGTTTCGCGACGTCGGACCTGAACGACCTGTATCGCCGCGTGATCAACCGAAACAACCGGTTGAAGCGTCTGCTCGAGCTGAAGGCGCCTGAAATCATCGTCCGCAACGAAAAGCGGATGCTGCAGGAAGCCGTCGACTCGCTGCTCGACAACGGTCGTCGCGGCAAGGCGATGACGGGCGCGAACAAGCGTCCGCTGAAGTCGCTCGCCGACATGATCAAGGGCAAGGGCGGTCGTTTCCGTCAGAACTTGCTGGGCAAGCGCGTCGACTACTCGGGCCGTTCGGTCATCGTGGTCGGCCCGACGCTGAAGCTGCACCAGTGCGGTCTGCCGAAGCTGATGGCGCTCGAGCTGTTCAAGCCGTTCATCTTCAACAAGCTGGAAGTGATGGGCGTCGCCACGACCATCAAGGCTGCGAAGAAGGAAGTCGAGAACCAGACGCCGGTGGTGTGGGACATCCTCGAAGAGGTGATCCGCGAGCACCCGGTGATGCTGAACCGTGCGCCGACGCTGCACCGTCTCGGTATCCAGGCGTTCGAGCCGGTGCTGATCGAAGGCAAGGCGATCCAGCTGCACCCGCTCGTCTGCGCGGCGTTCAACGCCGACTTCGACGGCGACCAGATGGCCGTTCACGTGCCGCTGTCGCTCGAAGCGCAGATGGAAGCGCGCACGCTGATGCTCGCGTCGAACAACGTGCTGTTCCCGGCCAACGGCGATCCGTCGATCGTGCCGTCGCAGGATATCGTGCTGGGTCTGTACTACGCGACCCGCGAAGCGATCAACGGCAAGGGCGAAGGCCTGTCGTTTACCGGCGTGTCGGAAGTGATCCGCGCGTACGAGAACAAGGAAGTCGAGCTGGCCTCGCGCGTCAACGTCCGGATCACCGAAATGGTCCGCAACGAAGACACGTCGGAAGGCGCGCCGGAATTCGTGCCGAAGATCACGCTGTACGCGACGACCGTCGGTCGCGCGATCCTGTCGGAGATCCTGCCGCACGGCCTGCCGTTCTCGGTGCTGAACAAGCCGCTGAAGAAGAAGGAAATCTCGCGCCTGATCAACACGGCGTTCCGCAAGTGCGGTCTGCGTGCGACGGTCGTGTTCGCCGACCAGCTGATGCAGTCGGGTTTCCGTCTCGCGACGCGTGCCGGCATCTCGATCTGCGTGGACGACATGCTCGTGCCGCCGCAGAAGGAAACGATCGTCGGCGACGCCGCGAAGAAGGTGAAGGAGTACGACCGCCAGTACATGTCGGGTCTCGTCACCGCGCAGGAACGCTACAACAACGTGGTCGACATCTGGTCGGCAACGTCGGAAGCGGTCGGCAAGGCGATGATGGAGCAGCTGTCGACGGAGCCGGTGATCGATCGCGACGGCAACGAGACGCGCCAGGAGTCGTTCAACTCGATCTACATGATGGCCGACTCGGGCGCCCGGGGTTCGGCGGTTCAGATTCGTCAGCTGGCCGGCATGCGTGGCCTGATGGCGAAGCCGGACGGCTCGATTATCGAGACGCCGATTACCGCGAACTTCCGCGAAGGTCTGAACGTGTTGCAGTACTTCATCTCGACCCACGGTGCACGTAAGGGTCTGGCTGATACGGCACTGAAGACCGCGAACTCGGGTTACCTGACGCGTCGTCTCGTCGACGTCACGCAGGATCTGGTCGTGGTGGAAGACGATTGCGGCACGTCGAACGGCGTGGCGATGAAGGCGCTCGTCGAAGGCGGTGAAGTCGTCGAAGCGCTGCGTGACCGTATCCTCGGCCGCGTCGCGGTGGCGGACGTCGTGAACCCGGAAACGCAGGAAACGCTGTACGAATCGGGCACGCTGCTCGACGAAACGGCGGTCGAGGAAATCGAACGCCTCGGCATCGACGAAGTGCGCGTGCGCACGCCGCTGACCTGCGAAACGCGTTACGGTCTGTGCGCAGCCTGCTACGGCCGCGACCTTGGCCGCGGCTCGCTCGTGAACGTCGGCGAAGCGGTCGGCGTGATCGCCGCGCAGTCGATCGGCGAGCCGGGCACGCAGCTGACGATGCGTACGTTTCACATCGGTGGCGCGGCGTCGCGTGCGGCAGTGGCCTCGTCGGTCGAAGCGAAGAGCAACGGTATCGTCCGCTTCACGGCGACGATGCGCTACGTCACGAACGCGAAGGGCGAGCAGATCGTCATTTCCCGTTCGGGCGAGGCGATGATCACCGACGACTTCGGTCGCGAGCGCGAGCGTCACAAAGTGCCGTACGGCGCGACGCTGCTGCAGCTCGACGGCGCGATCATCAAGGCCGGCACGCAGCTCGCCACGTGGGATCCGCTGACGCGCCCGATCATCACCGAGTACGGTGGTACGGTGAAGTTCGAGAACGTCGAGGAAGGCGTGACCGTCGCGAAGCAGATCGACGACGTGACGGGCCTGTCGACGCTGGTCGTGATCGACGTGAAGCGCCGCGGTTCGCAGGCGTCGAAGAGCGTGCGTCCGCAGGTGAAGCTGCTCGACGCGAACGGCGAGGAAGTGAAGATTCCGGGCACGGAGCACGCAGTGCAGATCGGCTTCCAGGTCGGCGCACTGATCACCGTGAAGGATGGCCAGCAGGTGCAGGTCGGTGAAGTGCTCGCACGTATCCCGACGGAAGCGCAGAAGACGCGTGACATTACCGGCGGTCTGCCGCGGGTGGCGGAACTGTTCGAAGCGCGTTCGCCGAAGGATGCCGGCATTCTCGCGGAAGTCACCGGTACGACATCGTTCGGCAAGGACACGAAGGGCAAGCAGCGTCTCGTCATCACGGACCTCGAGGGCAACCAGCACGAGTTCCTGATCGCGAAGGAAAAGCAGGTTCTGGTTCACGACGCCCAGGTCGTCAACAAGGGCGAAATGATCGTGGACGGTCCGGCCGATCCGCACGACATCCTGCGTCTGCAGGGTATCGAGGCGCTGTCGCGCTACATCGTCGACGAAGTGCAGGACGTGTACCGTCTGCAGGGCGTGAAGATCAACGACAAGCACATCGAGGTGATCGTTCGCCAGATGCTGCGTCGTGTGCAGATCACCGACAACGGCGATACGCGCTTCATCCCGGGCGAACAGGTCGAGCGTTCCGACATGCTGGACGAGAACGATCGCATGATCGCCGAGGGCAAGCGCCCGGCTTCGTACGACAACGTGCTGCTCGGTATCACGAAGGCTTCGCTGTCGACCGACTCGTTCATCTCCGCGGCATCGTTCCAGGAAACGACCCGCGTGCTGACCGAAGCGGCGATCATGGGCAAGCGCGACGATCTGCGCGGCCTGAAGGAAAACGTGATCGTCGGCCGTCTGATTCCGGCCGGTACGGGTCTCGCGTTCCACAAGGCACGCAAGGCGAAGGAATCGTCGGATCGCGAGCGTTTCGACCAGATCGCAGCGGAAGAGGCATTCGACTTCGGCACGCCGAGCGCGCCGGCGGAAGAGCCGCAACACCCGGCAGCCGAGTAAGCGCGGGGCGGCGAAAGCCGCGTTGCCTTGCTATCATCGCTGTCACCGAAACCGCCCGGTTCTGCCGGGCGGTTTTTTTTCGTCCTTCGTTCACGCGCATGACGTGCCTGTGCCGCGCCGGCGCATGCCTCGCGGTCGCCTTCGGCATGGCGGCGACAGGCTCGTGATGCACGTGAAAGAACCCTGACCGAATGGCCAACATCCTGCGATTCGCCACGCGTCGCGCGAGCGGGTTGTTAAAATTGCGGTCATCGCTCAGCCGTCCCTGGTCTCATTCATGTCCCGCGCCCTCGAAATACTCGACGAAGTCTTTGGTTATTCCGCCTTTCGCGGCCAGCAGGGCGAGATCGTCGAGCACGTCGCCGGCGGCGGCGATTGCCTCGTGCTGATGCCCACGGGCGGCGGCAAGTCGCTGTGCTACCAGATCCCCGCGCTGCTGCGCCGCGAGGCCGGGCAGGGCGCCGGCATCGTCGTGTCGCCGCTGATCGCGCTGATGCAGGATCAGGTCGCCGCGTTGAGCGAAGTCGGCGTGCGCGCGGCCTACCTGAATTCGACACTGTCGGGCGCCGAGGCGGCAGCCACCGAGCGCGCGCTGCGCGAAGGTGAAATCGACCTGCTGTACGTCGCGCCGGAGCGGTTGATGACGGGGCGCTTCCTCGACCTGCTCGAGCGCGCGAAGATCGGGCTGTTCGCGATCGACGAAGCGCACTGCGTGTCGCAATGGGGGCACGATTTCCGTCCGGAATACATCCAGCTGTCGGTGCTGCACGAGCGCTTCCCGTCGGTGCCGCGCATCGCGCTGACCGCCACGGCCGACGCGATCACGCGCGACGAGATCATCCATCGGCTCGCGCTCGATGACGCACGCGTGTTCGTGTCGAGCTTCGACCGCCCGAACATCCGCTACCGGATCGTCGAAAAGGACAACGCGCGCTCGCAACTGCTCGACTTCATCCGCGCCGAACACACGAATGCCGACGGCACGACGGATGCGGGCGTCGTCTACTGCCTGTCGCGCCGCAAGGTCGAGGAAACGGCCGAATGGCTGAAGGCGCAGGGCGTGCGCGCGCTGCCGTATCACGCGGGGATGGAGTTCGAGGTGCGGCAGAAGCACCAGGAAATGTTCCAGCGCGAGGAGGGCATCGTGATGTGCGCGACGATCGCGTTCGGCATGGGTATCGACAAGCCCGACGTGCGCTTCGTTGCCCACCTCGATTTGCCGAAGAGCGTCGAAGGCTACTATCAGGAGACCGGCCGCGCGGGCCGCGACGGGATGCCCGCGAACGCGTGGATGGCGTATGGCCTCGGCGACGTCGTCCAGCAGCGCAAGATGATCGACGAGTCGGATGCGGACGACGCGCACAAGCGCGTGCAGACGTCGAAGCTCGACGCGCTGCTCGGATTGTGCGAGACGATCTCGTGTCGCCGCGTGCGGCTGCTGAACTACTTCGGCGAGGCGAGCCAGCCGTGCGGCAACTGCGACACGTGCCTGGAGCCGCCCGATTCATGGGACGCGACGCGCGAGGCGCAGATGGCGCTGTCGTGCGTGTTCCGCGCGCAGCGCGCGAGCGGCTTCAACTTCGGCGCGAGCCATCTGATCGAGATCCTGCGCGGCGGCCGCACCGAGAAGGTGCTGCAGCGCGGCCATGACCAGTTGAGCACGTTCGGTATCGGCGCGTCGCTGTCCGAGCCCGAGTGGCGCGCGATTTTCCGGCAACTGGTCGCGTACGGCTACCTGGCGGTCGACCATGGCGGCTTCGGCGCGCTGGTGCTCACCGAGGCCGCGAAGCCGGTGCTGAAGAACGAGGAAAAGGTCACGCTGCGCCGCTACGTGAAGCCGCAGCGCACGCGCCAGTCGTCGAGCCGCAGCGGCACGCGGGTCGACCCGACGGCCGGCATGGGCGCGCGTGAGCGCGCACGCTGGGACGCGCTGCGTGCGTGGCGCGCGGAAACCGCGAAGACGGACGGCGTGCCGGCCTACGTGATCTTCCACGACGCGACGCTCGCCGAAATCGCGCGCAACGCGCCGGAGACGATCGACGACCTGCGTCACATTCCCGGCATGGGCGTGCGCAAGCTCGAGCGCTTCGGCGACGAGATCATCGACGTCGTCGAATCGGCTTGACACTGGGTCCCGACCCCTTCCATAGACTGCGCGGTCGGCCGGCAAATCACGCAAGCCGTTGACTTCGTTGGTATTTCCGGAATATCATGTTGGGTTCCGGTATTCGGAGGCCGCGTCGCGTTCGAAAGTTCGCGCCCGATCCGCCGGTTCGGAAGTCAACTGTGCGTCGATTCTCGCTTTGCCCGAAATCGATGTGCAGATTTTGTTCAATTTCAGGAATAAACAATGCCAACCATCAACCAACTGGTTCGCAAAGGCCGTCAGTCGGAAACGACGAAGAGCAAGAGCCCGGCCCTGCAGGACTGCCCCCAGCGTCGCGGCGTGTGCACCCGTGTGTACACGACGACGCCGAAGAAGCCGAACTCGGCACTCCGTAAGGTCGCCAAGGTTCGTCTGACGAACGGCTTCGAAGTGATTTCGTACATCGGCGGTGAAGGCCACAACCTGCAGGAACACTCGGTTGTGCTGATCCGCGGCGGCCGTGTGAAGGACTTGCCGGGTGTGCGTTACCACATGGTTCGCGGCTCGCTGGATACCCAGGGCGTCAAGGACCGTAAGCAAGCGCGCTCGAAGTACGGCGCGAAGCGTGCAAAGGCTGCCAAGTAAGCAGTTTTTGATCAGGGATCGCCGCAGGGCGGTCGAGGCGGGAGTGCCGGATTGCCGGTGCTGTCGAGTAAGTGGTCACCCGGCCAAGCTGGTTAGTCGTGAAGATGTGATCGGGTTTGTTGGTGGCCGCGGAGCTGAATCCAGCTCCAACTGAACAAGTAAAGGAAGAATCATGCCGCGTCGTCGCGAAGTCCCCAAGCGGGAAGTGTTGCCGGATCCGAAGTTCGGCAACGTTGATGTTGCCAAGTTCATGAACATGCTGATGCTGTCCGGCAAGAAGTCGGTCGCAGAGCGCATCGTTTATGGCGCATTCGAACAAATCCAGACCAAGGGTGGCAAGGACCCGCTGGAAGTGTTCACGGTTGCGCTCAACAACGTGAAGCCGGTGGTCGAAGTGAAGAGCCGTCGCGTTGGTGGTGCCAACTATCAAGTTCCGGTCGAAGTGCGCCCGTCGCGTCGTATGGCATTGGCGATGCGCTGGCTGCGTGAGGCTGCGAAGAAGCGCAGCGAGAAGTCGATGGCCCTGCGCCTGGCAGGTGAACTCTCCGAAGCGGCCGAAGGCCGTGGCGGCGCGATGAAGAAGCGCGACGAAGTTCACCGCATGGCAGAAGCCAACCGCGCGTTCTCGCATTTCCGTTTCTAAGCGCCTGGCTGGGCTGTTTGCGGAAATAAATTCCGGGCGGGTGCGCTTTTCAGGCGCCTCGCCCGTTTGTGTTGAGGCGTGATGCGGCAAGGCTGCATCACGTCATCCCAGTAGAGGATCAAAGTGGCTCGCAAGACTCCTATCGAGCGCTACCGCAATATCGGTATTAGCGCTCACATCGACGCCGGCAAGACGACGACGACCGAGCGCATTCTGTTTTACACCGGTGTGAACCACAAGATCGGTGAAGTCCACGACGGCGCAGCCACGATGGACTGGATGGAGCAGGAACAGGAACGTGGCATCACGATCACGTCCGCCGCTACCACGGCCTTCTGGAAGGGCATGGGCGGCAACTATCCGGAACACCGCATCAACATCATCGACACCCCGGGCCACGTCGACTTCACGATCGAAGTGGAGCGTTCGATGCGCGTGCTCGACGGCGCGTGCATGGTGTACTGCGCAGTGGGCGGCGTGCAGCCGCAGTCGGAAACGGTGTGGCGTCAGGCGAACAAGTACAAGGTGCCGCGTCTCGCGTTCGTCAACAAGATGGACCGTACCGGCGCGAACTTCTTCAAGGTCTACGACCAGCTCCGTCTGCGCCTGAAGGCGAACCCGGTTCCGGTCGTGGTGCCGATCGGCTCGGAAGAAAACTTCAAGGGCGTGGTCGACCTGATCAAGATGAAGGCGATCATTTGGGACGAGGCGTCGCAAGGCACGAAGTTCGACTACGTCGACATCCCGGCCGAACTCGCCGAGACCTGCAAGGAATGGCGCGAAAAGATGGTCGAAGTGGCTGCCGAAGCCAGCGAAGACCTGATGAACAAGTACCTGGAAGAAGGCGATCTGCCGGAAGCCGACATCGTCAAGGCGCTGCGTGATCGTACGATCGCATGCGAAATCCAGCCGATGCTGTGCGGTACCGCGTTCAAGAACAAGGGCGTGCAGCGTATGCTCGACGCCGTGATCGACTTCCTGCCGTCGCCGGTCGACATCCCGCCGGTCAAGGGCGAGCTCGAGAACGGTGAAGAAGCAGAGCGCAAGGCGTCGGACGACGAGAAGTTCTCGTCGCTCGCGTTCAAGATCATGACCGACCCGTTCGTCGGCCAGCTGATCTTCTTCCGTGTGTACTCGGGCGTCGTCAACTCGGGCGACACGCTGCTGAACTCGACCAAGGGCAAGAAGGAACGCCTCGGCCGTATTCTGCAGATGCACGCGAACCAGCGTGAAGAAATCAAGGAAGTCCGCGCAGGCGACATCGCCGCGGCGGTCGGCCTGAAGGAAGCCACCACGGGCGACACGCTGTGCGACCCGGCGAACCCGATCGTTCTCGAACGCATGGTGTTCCCGGAGCCGGTGATTTCGCAGGCGGTCGAGCCGAAGACCAAGGCCGACCAGGAAAAGATGGGCCTCGCACTGAACCGTCTGGCTCAGGAAGACCCGTCGTTCCGCGTGCAGACCGACGAAGAGTCGGGCCAGACCATCATTTCGGGCATGGGCGAGCTCCACCTCGAAATTCTGGTCGACCGGATGAAGCGTGAATTCGGCGTGGAAGCGACCGTCGGCAAGCCGCAGGTTGCGTACCGCGAAACGATCCGTTCGACGGCGAAGGATGTCGACGGCAAGTTCGTCAAGCAGTCGGGTGGTCGCGGCCAGTACGGTCACGCGGTCATCACGCTCGAGCCGAACGAACAAGGCAAGGGCTACGAGTTCTTCGACGAGATCAAGGGTGGTGTGATTCCGCGTGAATACATCCCGGCGGTCGACAAGGGTATCCAGGACACGCTGAAGTCGGGCGTGCTGGCCGGCTTCCCGGTCGTCGACGTGAAGGTTCACCTGACGTTCGGTTCGTACCACGACGTTGACTCGAACGAAAACGCGTTCCGCATGGCCGGTTCGATGGCGTTCAAGGAAGCGATGCGCAAGGCGAACCCGGTCGTCCTCGAGCCGATGATGGCTGTCGAAGTCGAGACGCCGGAAGACTACATGGGCAACGTGATGGGCGACCTGTCGGGCCGTCGCGGTATCGTCCAGGGCATGGAAGACATGGTTGGCGGCGGCAAGATCGTGCGCGCCGAAGTGCCGCTGTCGGAAATGTTCGGCTATTCGACTTCGCTGCGCTCGCTGACGCAAGGTCGTGCAACGTACACGATGGAGTTCAAGCACTACGCTGAAGCTCCGCGCAACGTTGCCGAAGCGATCATCAGCGCGAAGTCGAAGTAAATCTGTAGCTCTCAATCGATTATTTTTTGAAAGAAGAGAATCATGGCAAAAGAAAAGTTTGAGCGGACCAAGCCGCACGTGAACGTTGGTACGATTGGTCACGTTGACCACGGCAAGACGACGCTGACGGCAGCGATCACGACGGTTCTGACGAAGAAGTTCGGCGGCGAAGCGAAGGCGTACGACCAGATCGACGCGGCACCGGAAGAAAAGGCGCGCGGCATCACGATCAACACGGCACACGTCGAGTACGAAACGGCTAACCGCCACTACGCACACGTCGACTGCCCGGGCCACGCTGACTACGTGAAGAACATGATCACGGGCGCGGCGCAGATGGACGGCGCGATCCTGGTTTGCTCGGCAGCAGACGGCCCGATGCCGCAAACGCGTGAGCACATCCTGCTGGCGCGTCAGGTTGGCGTTCCGTACATCATCGTGTTCCTGAACAAGTGCGACATGGTTGACGACGCGGAACTGCTCGAGCTGGTCGAGATGGAAGTTCGCGAACTGCTGTCGAAGTACGACTTCCCGGGCGACGACACGCCGATCGTGAAGGGTTCGGCGAAGCTGGCGCTGGAAGGCGACACGGGTGAGCTGGGCGAAGTGGCGATCATGAACCTGGCAGACGCACTGGACACGTACATCCCGACGCCGGAGCGTGCGGTTGACGGCGCGTTCCTGATGCCGGTGGAAGACGTGTTCTCGATCTCGGGCCGCGGTACGGTGGTGACGGGTCGTGTCGAGCGCGGCATCATCAAGGTCGGCGAGGAAATCGAAATCGTCGGTATCAAGCCGACGGTGAAGACGACCTGCACGGGCGTGGAAATGTTCCGCAAGCTGCTGGACCAAGGTCAGGCAGGCGACAACGTGGGTATCCTGCTGCGCGGCACGAAGCGTGAAGACGTGGAGCGTGGCCAGGTTCTGGCGAAGCCGGGTTCGATCACGCCGCACACGCACTTCACGGCTGAAGTGTACGTGCTGAGCAAGGATGAAGGCGGCCGTCACACGCCGTTCTTCAACAACTACCGTCCGCAGTTCTACTTCCGTACGACGGACGTGACGGGCTCGATCGAGCTGCCGAAGGACAAGGAAATGGTGATGCCGGGCGACAACGTGTCGATCACGGTGAAGCTGATCGCTCCGATCGCGATGGAAGAAGGTCTGCGCTTCGCGATTCGCGAAGGCGGCCGTACCGTCGGCGCCGGCGTCGTCGCCAAGATCATCGAGTAATATCGACGATCCGCGGATCCCTCCGGGGTCCGCGATTCCGCGGTAAGCAACTGCGTACCGCCGAAACCGGGTGTCCAGTTCGATCTGGCACCCGGTTTTTCTTTGTGGCGTACGAAGCGCAGCATCGACAAACGCGCACCACCACCGCGAATTTTCGTGTAGAATCGCGGACTTAGCAGTGGAAGTACCGTCCGGAACCTGATGCTTCGCTCCCCGCTGGCGTCATGTTTCACGTTCTTTTAGTGTCCGGCGATGCAACATCGCCTCGCTCTTTTCAAGGAATTGTCATGCAGCAACAGAAAATCCGCATTCGCCTGAAGGCTTTCGACTATCGTCTGATCGATCAATCGGCCGCCGAAATCGTCGATACCGCGAAGCGGACTGGCGCAATCGTCCGTGGCCCGGTGCCGCTGCCGACGCGCATTCAGCGTTTTGACATCCTGCGTTCGCCGCACGTCAACAAGACGTCGCGCGATCAGCTCGAAATCCGTACCCACCAGCGCCTGATGGACATCGTCGATCCGACGGACAAGACCGTCGACGCGCTGATGAAGCTCGATCTGCCGGCTGGCGTCGACGTGGAAATCAAGCTGCAGTAAGGCTTCCAGCGCCGCCCGGCGTGTCGGGTGGCGCTAAGTCTTTGTATTGCTTGCGGAAATCGCAGAGTCGGGCTATACTGCTTGGCTTTTCGCGTATTCGCGTAAAAAAGCTGGGCCTTGCGTGCCCGGCATTTTGTAAATCAGCCCCGACCAATCGCAGTCGGGAATGGAGAAAATGATGAGCCTTGGACTCGTAGGTCGCAAGGTTGGCATGACCCGTATCTTCACGGCGGAAGGGGATTCGATTCCCGTCACCGTGCTGGACGTGTCGGACAACCGCGTGACGCAGATCAAGACTGTTGAAACCGACGGCTACACGGCCGTGCAGGTTGCATTCGGCTCCCGCCGCGCATCGCGCGTGACGAAGCCGCTGGCAGGTCATCTCGCCAAAGCCGGTGTCGAAGCCGGTGAAATCCTCAAGGAATTCCGCATTGACGCGGCCAAGGCAGCCGAGCTGTCGAATGGCGCCGTGGTCGGTGCAGATCTTTTCGAAGTGGGCCAGAAGGTCGACGTGCAAGGCGTGTCGATCGGTAAGGGCTACGCCGGTACGATCAAGCGTTACAACTTCTCCTCCGGCCGTGCCACGCACGGTAACTCGCGCTCGCACAACGTGCCGGGCTCGATCGGTATGGCGCAGGATCCGGGTCGTGTTTTCCCGGGTAAACGCATGACGGGTCACATGGGTGACGTGACGGTGACGGTGCAGAACCTCGAAATCGCTCGTATCGACGCAGAGCGCAAGCTGCTGCTCGTGAAGGGTGCGATTCCGGGCGCGAAGGGCGGCAAGGTCTTCGTGACGCCGGCCGTCAAGACCAAGGGGGCGAAATAATGGAACTCAAGCTCCTGAACGAAAATGGTCAGGAAGGTGCAGTGGTCAACGCATCGGACGTCGTGTTCGGTCGTGACTACAACGAAGCGCTGATCCACCAGGTCGTCGTCGCTTACCAGGCGAATGCTCGCCAGGGTAACCGCGCACAGAAGGACCGTGAGCAAGTCAAGCACACGACCAAGAAGCCGTGGCGCCAGAAGGGTACGGGCCGCGCTCGTGCCGGTATGTCGTCGAGCCCGCTGTGGCGTGGCGGTGGTCGTATCTTCCCGAATTCGCCGGAAGAAAACTTCTCGCACAAGGTCAACAAGAAGATGCATCGCGCAGGTCTCTGCTCGATCTTCTCGCAGCTGGCCCGTGAAGGCCGTCTGTCGGTCGTCGAGGACATCATCCTCGAAGCGCCGAAGACCAAGCTGCTGGCCGACAAATTCAAGACCATGGGTCTCGACTCCGTTCTGATCATCACGGACACGGTCGACGAGAACCTGTACCTGGCTTCGCGCAACCTGCCGCACGTGGCGATTGTCGAGCCGCGCTACGCTGACCCGCTGTCGCTGATCTACTTCAAGAAAGTGCTGGTCACGAAGGCTGCGGTCGCCCAGATCGAGGAGTTGCTGTCATGAGCGAGATTCGCAAGAACGATCATCGTTTGATGCAGGTCCTGCTCGCACCGGTGATCTCGGAAAAGGCGACGCTGGTTGCCGACAAGAACGAGCAAGTCGTGTTCGAAGTCGCACCGGATGCCACGAAGCAGGAAGTGAAGGCGGCTGTCGAGCTGCTGTTCAAGGTTGAAGTTGATTCGGTCAACGTGCTGGTTCAGAAGGGCAAGCAAAAGCGCTTCGGCCGTTCGATGGGCCGCCGCAAGGACGTGAAGAAGGCGTACGTTTGCCTGAAGCCCGGCCAGGAAATCAACTTTGAAGCGGAGGCCAAGTAATCATGGCAATCGTGAAAGTTAAGCCGACATCGCCGGGTCGCCGCGCGATGGTCAAGGTGGTCAACAAGAACCTGCACCAGGGCAAGCCGTACGCGGCACTGCTCGACTCGCAGAGCTCGACCGCCGGCCGTAACAACAACGGTCGTATCACCACGCGTCACAAGGGTGGTGGTCACAAGCAGCACTACCGTATCGTCGATTTCCGTCGCACGAAGGATGGCATCCCGGCAAAGGTCGAGCGTCTCGAGTACGACCCGAACCGTAGCGCGAACATCGCGCTGGTGCTCTACGCAGACGGCGAACGTCGCTACATCATCGCCCCGAAGGGCCTGACCGTCGGCCAACAGCTGATGTCGGGTTCGGAAGCGCCGATCCGTGCAGGCAACACGCTGCCGATCCGCAACATTCCGGTCGGTACGACGATCCACTGCATCGAGATGCTGCCGGGCAAGGGCGCGCAAATGGCGCGTTCGGCTGGCACGTCGGCCATGCTGCTGGCACGTGAAGGCGTCTACGCGCAGGTTCGTCTGCGTTCGGGCGAAATCCGCCGCGTGCACATCGAGTGCCGTGCAACGATCGGTGAAGTCGGCAACGAAGAGCATAGCCTGCGCCAGATCGGCAAGGCTGGCGCGAACCGCTGGCGCGGTATCCGCCCGACGGTGCGTGGCGTTGCGATGAACCCGGTTGATCACCCGCACGGTGGTGGTGAGGGCAAGACGGCTGCAGGTCGCGACCCGGTGAGCCCGTGGGGTACGCCGGCTAAGGGTTACCGCACCCGCAGCAACAAGCGCACGACGACGATGATCGTCCAGCGCCGTCACAAGCGTTAAGGAGTAGGCAATGGCACGTTCTGTAAAAAAAGGTCCGTTCTGCGACGCCCATTTGCTGAAGAAAGTTGAGGCGGCTGCAGCTTCGCGCGACAAAAAGCCGATCAAGACCTGGTCGCGTCGCTCGACGATTCTGCCGGATTTCATCGGCCTGACGATCGCTGTTCACAACGGCCGTCAACACGTTCCGGTGTACATCTCGGAAAACATGGTCGGCCACAAGCTTGGCGAGTTCGCACTGACCCGTACGTTCAAGGGTCACGCGGCCGACAAGAAGGCCAAGAAATAAGGGGCAATCAAGATGGAAGTGAAAGCAATTCATCGCGGTGCCCGCATCTCGGCGCAGAAAACGCGCCTTGTGGCTGACCAGATCCGCGGTTTGCCGGTCGACAAGGCGCTGAACGTCCTGACGTTCTCGCCGAAGAAGGCGGCTGGCATCGTGAAGAAGGTTGTGCTGTCGGCAATCGCGAATGCGGAGCACAACGAAGGCGCTGATATCGACGAGCTCAAGATCAAGAGCATCTACGTCGACAAGGCTGCATCGCTCAAGCGTTTCACCGCGCGCGCCAAGGGCCGCGGTAACCGCATCGAGAAGCAATCCTGTCACATCACTGTGACGGTCGGGAATTAAGGAGCCATACGATGGGACAGAAAATTCATCCGACTGGCTTCCGCCTGGCTGTCAGCCGCAATTGGGCTTCGCGTTGGTACGCGAACAACAACAATTTCGCGGCGATGCTGCAGGAAGACATCGGTGTTCGTGAATACCTGAAGAAGAAGCTGAAGAACGCTTCGGTCGGTCGGGTCGTCATCGAGCGTCCGGCGAAGAACGCGCGCATCACGATTTACAGCTCGCGTCCGGGCGTGGTCATCGGCAAGAAGGGCGAGGATATCGAACAGCTGAAGACGGAACTGCAGCGCCGCATGGGCGTGCCGGTTCACGTCAACATCGAGGAAATCCGCAAGCCGGAAACCGATGCTCAGCTGATCGCCGACTCGATCACGCAACAGCTCGAGCGCCGGATCATGTTCCGTCGCGCGATGAAGCGTGCGATGCAGAACGCGATGCGTCTGGGTGCCCAAGGCATCAAGATCATGAGCGCAGGCCGTCTGAACGGTATCGAAATCGCTCGTACGGAGTGGTATCGCGAAGGTCGCGTGCCGCTTCACACGCTGCGTGCTGATATCGACTACGCGACTTCGGAAGCGAAGACGACTTACGGGATCATCGGCGTCAAGGTGTGGGTCTACAAGGGCGATACGCTCGGCCGCAACGACGCACCGGTGGTGGAAGAAGTAGCCGAAGACAAGCGTCCGCGTCGCAATGCGCGTCCGGGCGACCGTCGTCCGCGCCGTGACGGCGAAGGCGGCGCTCCGGGTGCTCGTCGTGGCGCACCGCGCCGTGGCGCCGGCAAGCCCGAAGACGGCAAGACTGGAGAATAACGATGCTGCAACCGAAACGCAGAAAGTATCGTAAAGAGCAGAAGGGTCGTAACACCGGCAAGGCGACGCGCGGCAACGCAGTGTCGTTCGGTGAATTCGGCCTGAAGGCGATCGGTCGCGGTCGTTTGACCGCACGTCAGATTGAAGCGGCGCGTCGTGCAATGACGCGTCACATCAAGCGTGGCGGCCGCATCTGGATCCGGATCTTCCCGGACAAGCCGATTTCGCAGAAGCCGGCCGAAGTGCGTATGGGTAACGGTAAGGGTAACCCGGAGTACTACGTCGCCGAGATTCAGCCGGGCAAGATGCTCTATGAAATGGACGGCGTAACCGAAGAACTGGCACGCGAAGCGTTCCGTCTGGCTGCAGCCAAGCTGCCGCTGAAGACGGCATTCATCGTGCGCCAGCTCGGCGCCTAAGGAGAAAACATGAAGGCTTCCGAACTTCTCCAGAAAGACCAGGCCGCGCTCAACAAGGAGCTGGCGGACCTGCTGAAGGCGCAATTCGGCCTGCGCATGCAACTCGCGACCCAGCAGCTCACGAACACGAGCCAGCTGAAGAAGGTTCGTCGCGACATCGCACGTGTGCGGACCGTCATGACTCAGAAGGCGAACCAGAAATGAACGATAGCGTGAAAACCTCGCTGAAGCGGACGCTGGTCG
This sequence comes from Burkholderia anthinoferrum, assembly GCF_002925705.1. NCBI lineage: Bacteria > Pseudomonadati > Pseudomonadota > Betaproteobacteria > Burkholderiales > Burkholderiaceae > Burkholderia > Burkholderia anthinoferrum. The sequence continues at coordinate 203,886 of NZ_LFZP01000045.1, read as the reverse complement.
GTCGGGTCGTCAGCAACAAGATGGACAAGACCGTCACCGTGCTGATCGAGCACCGCGTCAAGCACCCGATCTACGGCAAGTATGTCGTGCGTTCGAAGAAGTACCACGCGCACGATGAAGCGAACACCTACAACGAAGGCGATCTCGTCGAAATCCAGGAAACGCGTCCTGTTTCGAAGACGAAGGCCTGGACGGTGTCGCGCCTCGTCGAAGCCGCTCGTGTCATCTAAGCGGGCAGCGCAGTAGGCAGTAACGGGCACTTCGTCACGAAGTGCTTGAAATCGCAAAGTTTTTGCTTGCGTGACCGGGATTATTTGTTATAATCCCGGTCTTCCCTCTTTATGGGAGCCCCGTCGCGGGCGAAGTTGGTGGGGGAAGCGGACTGGCGCCTGCCTGTCCGAAAGATTCACCGAATTGCGATGGCGGGTTTCGTTTGCCGTCGCTGCTGTTCCAACCCAAGCAGCCGATTGGCTGACGGGACCAAGACTGACCGAATGCATCATGGTGGTGCATCCGGATTAAGTTGGGAAAGACAAACCATGATCCAGACCGAATCTCGGCTCGAAGTAGCCGACAACACGGGTGCACGTGAAGTCCTGTGCATCAAGGTGCTCGGCGGCTCGAAGCGTCGTTATGCCGGCATTGGCGACATCATCAAGGTGAGCGTCAAAGAGGCAACGCCGCGCGGGCGCGTGAAGAAAGGCGAAATTTACAACGCCGTGGTGGTCCGCACCGCCAAGGGCGTGCGCCGTCAAGACGGCTCGCTGATCAAGTTCGACGGCAACGCCGCTGTGCTTTTGAATAACAAGCTCGAGCCGATCGGCACCCGTATCTTCGGGCCGGTGACGCGTGAGCTGCGTAGCGAACGATTCATGAAGATCGTTTCGCTGGCGCCGGAAGTGCTGTAAGGAGTCGCGATGAACAAGATTCGCAAAGGTGACGAAGTCATCGTCGTCACTGGCAAGGACAAGGGCAAGCGCGGCGTCGTGCTGGCTGTCGGTGCTGAACATGTGACGGTTGAAGGTATCAACCTCGTCAAGAAGCATGTGAAGCCGAACCCGATGAAGGGTACGACGGGCGGCGTGGAAGCGAAGACGATGCCCCTGCATATTTCGAACGTCGCACTGGTCGACGCGAATGGCAAGGCGTCGCGTGTTGGCATCAAGGTCGAGGAAGGCAAGAAGGTTCGCTTCCTGAAGACGACCGGTGCCGTACTGAGCGCCTGACGCAGCGGAGTAAAAAATGGCTCGTTTTCAAGAGTTTTACAAAGAAAAGGTTGTGCCCGGCCTGATCGAGAAGTTCGGTTACAAGTCGGTCATGGAAGTGCCGCGCATCACCAAGATCACGCTGAACATGGGTCTTGGCGAAGCGATCGCTGACAAGAAGATCATCGAGAACGCCGTTGGCGACCTCACGAAGATCGCCGGCCAGAAGCCGGTCGTCACGAAGGCCCGCAAGGCAATCGCTGGCTTCAAGATCCGCCAGGGTTACCCGATCGGCGCGATGGTGACGCTGCGTGGCCGCGCGATGTACGAATTCCTCGACCGTTTCGTGACGGTTGCCCTGCCCCGCGTGCGTGACTTCCGCGGTGTGTCGGGTCGTGCTTTCGATGGCCGTGGCAACTACAACATCGGTGTGAAAGAGCAGATCATTTTCCCCGAAATCGATTACGACAAGATCGACGCACTGCGTGGGCTGAACATCAGCATCACGACGACTGCGAAGACCGACGACGAAGCAAAGGCTCTGCTCGCCAGCTTCAAGTTCCCGTTCAGAAACTGAGGTTACCGTGGCTAAACTGGCACTGATCGAACGTGAAAAGAAGCGCGCCCGCCTGGTCGCGAAGTTCGCAGCAAAGCGCGAAGCGCTGAAGGCGATCGTCGAAGACCAAAGCAAGTCGGAAGAAGAGCGCTACGAAGCACGCCTGGAGCTGCAGCAACTGCCCCGCAACGCAAACCCGACCCGCCAGCGCAACCGCTGCGCGATCACGGGCCGTCCGCGTGGCACGTTCCGTAAATTCGGCCTCGCGCGTAACAAGATTCGTGAAATCGCATTCCGTGGCGAGATTCCTGGCCTGACCAAGGCGAGCTGGTAATAGGAGAAACGTAAATGAGCATGAGTGATCCTATCGCCGATATGCTGACTCGCATCCGCAACGCGCAGATGGTCGAGAAGGTATCGGTCGCGATGCCCTCGTCGAAGGTCAAGGTTGCAATCGCGCAAGTCCTGAAGGACGAAGGTTATATCGACGATTTCGCCGTGAAGGCGGAAGGTGCGAAGTCCGAACTGAATATCGCGCTGAAGTACTACGCAGGTCGCCCGGTCATCGAACGCCTCGAGCGCGTGTCGAAGCCTGGTCTGCGCGTGTACCGCGGCCGTAACGACATTCCGCAGGTCATGAACGGCCTCGGTGTGGCAATCGTGTCGACGCCGAAGGGCGTGATGACCGACCGCAAGGCGCGCGCTACCGGCGTCGGCGGCGAAGTCATCTGCTACGTCGCTTAAAGCCGAGGAGAGAGAAACATGTCTCGAGTAGGTAAGAGCCCGATCGCGCTGCAAGGCGCGGAAGTCAAGCTGGCCGACGGTGCGATCACCGTCAAGGGCCCGCTGGGCACCATCACGCAAGCGATCAATCCGCTCGTGAACGTGGCGAACAACGACGGCACGCTGAATCTGTCGCCGGTCGACGAAAGCCGCGAAGCAAATGCACTGTCGGGCACGATGCGCGCGATCATCGCGAATGCCGTGCACGGCGTGACCAAGGGTTTCGAGCGCAAGCTGACGCTGGTTGGCGTCGGTTACCGTGCGCAAGCGCAAGGCGACAAGCTGAACCTGTCGCTGGGTTTCTCGCACCCGGTGGTGCACCAGATGCCGGAAGGCGTCAAGGCTGAAACCCCGACGCAAACCGAAATCGTGATCAAGGGGATCAACAAGCAACAAGTCGGTCAAGTGGCTGCGGAAGTCCGCGGTTACCGTCCGCCGGAGCCCTACAAGGGCAAGGGCGTGCGTTATGCCGACGAGGTTGTGATCCTCAAAGAAACGAAGAAGAAGTAAGGGTGCGCAATCATGGATAAGACTCAATCTCGCCTGCGCCGCGCTCGCCAGACGCGTATCAAGATCGCTGAGCTGCAGGTCGCGCGTCTCGCCGTGCATCGCACGAACACGCACATCTACGCTCAAGTGTTCTCGCCCTGCGGCACCAAGGTGCTCGCCAGCGCGTCGACGCTCGAAGCTGAAGTGCGCGCTGAACTGGCCGACAAGTCGGGCAAGGGCGGCAACGTGAATGCCGCGACGCTGATCGGCAAGCGTATTGCCGAGAAGGCAAAGGCTGCCGGCATCGAATCCGTCGCCTTCGATCGCTCGGGCTTCCGCTACCACGGCCGCGTCAAGGCGCTGGCTGAGGCAGCTCGCGAAGCTGGGCTCAAGTTCTAAGGAAGGAATTCGTCATGGCAAAGATGCAAGCGAAAGTTCAGGCTGACGAGCGCGACGACGGCCTTCGCGAAAAGATGATTTCGGTCAACCGCGTGACCAAGGTCGTGAAGGGTGGCCGTATTCTCGGCTTCGCCGCACTGACCGTGGTCGGCGACGGCGATGGCCGCATCGGTATGGGCAAGGGCAAGGCGAAGGAAGTGCCGGTCGCTGTCCAGAAGGCAATGGAACAAGCTCGCCGCAACATGTTCAAGGTGCCGCTCAAGAACGGCACGCTGCAACACGAAGTGCACGGCAAGCACGGCGCATCGGCCGTCCTCCTCGCTCCGGCGAAGGCAGGTACGGGCGTGATCGCCGGTGGCCCGATGCGCGCAGTGTTCGACGTGATGGGCGTTCAGAACGTCGTGGCGAAGAGCCACGGTTCGACGAACCCGTACAACCTCGTTCGCGCCACGCTGGACGGCCTGCGCAAGCAGTCGACCCCGGCAGACATCGCGGCGAAGCGCGGCAAGTCCGTCGAAGAAATTTTGGGCTAAGCCCGGGTGGTCACCATGTCTGAAAAAACTGTCAAGGTTCAGCTCGTCAAGAGCCTGATCGGGACCCGCGAATCGCACCGCGCGACCGTGCGTGGCCTGGGCCTGCGCCGACTCAACTCGGTTAGCGAGCTGCAGGACACGCCGGCGGTCCGCGGCATGATCAACAAGGTCTCGTACCTCGTTAAGGTCATCGCGTAAGCGGCCCTACGGATCAAGGAGTTGATATGGAATTGAATAACCTGAAGCCGGCCGCTGGCGCCAAGCACGCCAAGCGTCGCGTCGGTCGTGGCATCGGTTCGGGCCTCGGCAAGACGGCTGGCCGTGGTCACAAGGGTCAGAAATCGCGTTCGGGCGGCTTCCACAAAGTCGGTTTCGAAGGCGGTCAGATGCCGCTGCAACGTCGTCTGCCGAAGCGCGGCTTCACGTCGCTGACGAAGGAATTCGTCGGTGAAGTGCGCCTGGGCGACCTCGAGAAGCTGCCGGTCGACGAAATCGATCTGCTCGCACTGAAGCAAGCCGGCCTGGTCGGCGAGCTGACGAAGAGCGCAAAGATCATCGCGACGGGCGAACTGAAGCGCAAGATCGTCGTGAAGGGTCTCGGTGCCACCAAGGGTGCGCGCGCTGCGATCGAAGCGGCTGGCGGTTCGTTCGCCGAGTGACACGCGTAGCGCGTCGTCACTTGCATTCATCGGAGAAGGTACTTGGCTAACAGCCCGAGTCTTGCAAAACCCGGTCGAAGCACGGCGAAATTCGGCGATCTGCGCCGGCGAGCGATGTTCCTGCTCCTGGCGCTGATCGTCTATCGCATCGGCGCGCACATTCCCGTGCCGGGCATCGATCCGGATCAACTGGCCAAGCTGTTCCAGAGCCAGGCGGGCGGCATCCTGGGCATGTTCAACATGTTCTCGGGTGGCGCACTTTCCCGCTTCACGATCTTTGCGCTGGGGATCATGCCGTACATCTCGGCGTCGATCATCATGCAGTTGCTGGCGATCGTTTCGCCGCAGCTCGAGGCGCTGAAGAAGGAAGGGCAGGCAGGGCAACGGAAGATCACGCAGTACACGCGGTATTTCACCGTGGTGCTCGCGACCTTCCAGGCGTTCGGTATCGCGGCTGCGCTGGAAAATCAGCCGGGCCTCGTCACCGATCCCGGCATGCTGTTCCGTCTGACGACGGTCGTGACGCTGGTAACGGGCACGATGTTCCTGATGTGGCTCGGCGAGCAGATTACCGAGCGTGGTCTGGGCAACGGTATCTCGATCATCATCTTCGGCGGGATCGCAGCAGGGTTCCCGAATGCCGTGGGTGGGTTGTTCGAACTGGTGCGTACGGGTTCGATGAGCATCATTTCGGCGATCATCATCGTCGTTCTGATCGCCGCGGTGACTTACCTGGTCGTGTTCATCGAACGCGGTCAGCGCAAGATCCTCGTGAACTACGCGAAGCGCCAGGTCGGCAACAAGATCTACGGTGGGCAGTCGTCGCATCTGCCGCTGAAGCTGAACATGTCGGGCGTGATTCCGCCGATCTTCGCATCGTCGATCATTCTGTTCCCGGCAACGATTCTCGGCTGGTTCAGTACCGGTCAGCCGACGGGAAGCTGGATTTCCAATACGTTGCATAACGTTGCGGAAGCGCTGAAGCCGGGCCAGCCGGTGTATGTGCTGCTGTACACGCTGGCGATCGTGTTTTTCTGCTTCTTCTACACCGCACTGGTGTTCAACAGCAGGGAGACCGCGGATAACCTGAAGAAGAGCGGCGCGTTTGTTCCGGGCATCCGTCCGGGCGATCAGACCGCGCGATATATCGACCGCATCCTCACGCGTCTGACGCTGGCCGGTGCGATCTACATCGTCTTCGTGTGTCTGCTGCCGGAATTCCTGGTGCTGCGCTGGAACGTGCCGTTTTATTTTGGTGGAACGTCGCTGCTGATCATTGTCGTCGTCACGATGGACTTTATGGCGCAGGTGCAGTCGTACGTTATGTCGCAACAGTATGAGTCGCTGCTCAAGAAGGCAAACTTCAAGGGCGGCAACATCCCGATGCGTTGAAAGGACTATGGCCAAAGACGATGTAATCCAGATGCAGGGTGAGGTGATTGAAAACCTCCCGAATGCGACCTTCCGCGTGAAGCTGGAAAACGGCCATGTCGTGTTGGGGCATATTTCCGGGAAGATGCGGATGCACTACATCCGCATCCTGCCGGGCGACAAGGTGACGGTTGAATTGACGCCTTACGATCTGTCTCGTGCGCGGATCGTGTTCCGGGCGAAGTGATTTGAAAAAAGGGTATTATCATGAAAGTGATGGCATCGGTTAAGCGCATTTGCCGCAATTGCAAGATCATCAAGCGCAAAGGCGTCGTTCGCGTGATCTGCAGCTCGGATCCGCGCCACAAGCAGCGCCAAGGCTGACCGCGCGTTTGTTTGCGCTTTTTGTTTGAGGAAAAACAATGGCTCGTATCGCAGGGGTTAACATCCCGAATCACCAGCATACCGAGATCGGCCTGACGGCTATCTTCGGTATCGGCCGCACCCGTTCGCGCAGCATCTGCGTGGCAGCTGGCGTCGATTTTTCGAAGAAGGTCAAGGATCTGACCGACGCAGACCTGGAAAAGCTGCGTGAAGAAGTAGGCAAGTTTGTCGTCGAAGGCGATCTGCGCCGTGAAGTGACGATGAACATCAAGCGCCTGATGGACCTCGGTTGCTACCGCGGCGTCCGTCATCGCAAGGGCCTGCCGATGCGCGGTCAGCGTACGCGTACGAACGCACGTACCCGCAAGGGTCCGCGTCGTGCAGCGCAAGCGCTGAAGAAGTAAGCGGAACTGACAGTTACAGGAAAACGTAATGGCTAAGGCTTCGAACACCGCGGCGCAACGCGTTCGCAAGAAGGTTAAGAAGAACGTCGCTGAAGGCGTGGTTCACGTTCACGCGTCGTTCAACAACACGATCATCACGATCACCGATCGCCAAGGCAACGCTCTGGCATGGGCGACGTCGGGCGGTCAGGGCTTCAAGGGCTCGCGCAAATCGACGCCGTTCGCTGCTCAGGTCGCAGCCGAGTCGGCTGGCCGCGTCGCGATGGAATACGGCGTGAAGAATCTGGAAGTGCGGATCAAGGGCCCGGGCCCGGGTCGCGAGTCGGCAGTGCGCGCACTGCACGGCCTCGGCATCAAGATCACCGCGATTTCGGACGTCACCCCGATTCCGCACAACGGCTGCCGCCCGCCGAAGCGTCGTCGTATCTAAGGATGTGCTGGCACGCTCGTGCTAGCGCATTGCCTGTCGCCGCTCAGCGTCGACGGGCGTTGCTTTTTTGATTGACTAAGCCCACCGTTCGCCCCAAAGGGAGCGGACTAGCGCGGATTCCGATCCGCGTGACTGATTGATAAAGGAATGCAAAGTGGCACGTTATATCGGCCCCAAAGCCAAGCTGTCCCGCCGTGAAGGCACCGACCTGTTCCTGAAGAGCGCGCGCCGCTCGCTCGCCGACAAGTGCAAGCTCGACAGCAAGCCGGGTCAGCACGGCCGTACCTCGGGCGCACGTACGTCCGACTACGGTACGCAGCTGCGCGAAAAGCAGAAGGTCAAGCGTATCTACGGCGTGCTGGAACGTCAGTTCCGTCGTTACTTCGCTGAAGCCGATCGCCGCAAGGGCAACACGGGTGAAAACCTGCTGCAACTGCTCGAATCGCGCCTCGACAACGTCGTGTATCGCATGGGTTTCGGCTCGACCCGCGCTGAAGCGCGTCAGCTGGTGAGCCACAAGTCGATCACCGTGAACGGCGTCGTCGCAAACGTCCCGTCGCAGCAAGTGAAGGCGGGTGACGTCATCGCGATCCGCGAAAAGGCGAAGAAGCAGGCGCGTATCGTCGAAGCGCTGTCGCTGGCCGAGCAAGGCGGCATGCCGAGCTGGGTTGCAGTCGATGCGAAGAAGTTCGAAGGCACGTTCAAGCAAATGCCGGAACGCGCTGAAATCGCAGGCGACATCAACGAAAGCCTGATCGTCGAATTGTATTCGCGTTAATCCGATTGACGGCCGAGGTACCCCGATTGCGTTGCGCAAGGAGGGGCCTCGGCTGTTTATTTTCTGGTTGTTACCGGTCAGCCTTATCGGTGTAACGAGCCGAGGGTATTGAAAAGGAAAGCCCATGCAAACCAGTTTGCTGAAACCCAAGATCATCGCCGTGGAATCGCTGGGCGAGAACCACGCGAGGGTGGTCATGGAACCGTTTGAACGCGGTTACGGCCACACCTTGGGCAATGCGCTTCGCCGCGTGCTGCTGTCGTCGATGGTGGGCTACGCGCCGACCGAAGTCACGATCGCGGGCGTGGTGCACGAGTACTCGACGCTGGATGGCGTGCAGGAAGACGTCGTCAACCTGCTGCTGAACCTGAAGGGCGTGGTGTTCAAGCTGCATAACCGTGACGAAGTGACGGTTACGCTGCGCAAGGAAGGCGAAGGCGTCGTGACGGCCGGCGATATCGAGCTGGCTCACGATTGCGAAGTCATCAATCCGAATCACGTGATTGCGCACCTGTCGAAGGGTGGCAAGCTCGACGTTCAGATCAAGATCGAAAAGGGTCGCGGCTATGTGCCCGGCAACGTCCGTCGCTACGGCGAAGACACGGCCAAGATCATCGGCCGCATCGTCCTCGACGCATCGTTCTCGCCGGTTCGCCGCGTGAGCTACGCTGTCGAGAGCGCACGTGTCGAGCAGCGTACCGACCTCGACAAGCTCGTGATGAACATCGAGACGAGCGGCGTGATCACGCCGGAAGAAGCGATCCGCCAGTCGGCCCGCATCCTGGTCGACCAGTTGTCCGTGTTCGCGGCGCTGGAAGGCACGGAAACGGCAGCCGAAGCGCCGTCGCGTGCACCGCAGATCGATCCGATCCTGCTGCGTCCGGTGGACGATCTCGAGCTGACGGTTCGTTCGGCGAACTGCCTGAAGGCCGAGAACATCTACTACATCGGCGATCTGATCCAGCGCACGGAAAACGAGCTGCTGAAGACGCCGAACCTCGGTCGCAAGTCGCTCAACGAGATCAAGGAAGTGCTCGCTTCGCGCGGTCTCACGCTGGGCATGAAGCTCGAGAACTGGCCGCCGGCTGGTCTCGACAAGTAAGCCCGGTTGTAGCCTCGCTATAGCTGTAGTTGGCAAGGATGCGGATTTTCCTTTAAAATCCGCATCTTGCTTTTTTTCGTTACCGGCCCGTGCACCCTCCGAGGTGCGATAGAAGAGCTGGATCAAAACTTTGAATCAAGGAAACTGAAATGCGCCATCGTCATGGTCTGCGGAAACTGAATCGCACGAGCAGCCACCGTCTGGCTATGCTCCGTAACATGTCCAACTCGCTGATCGAGCACGAAGTCATCAAGACGACGCTGCCGAAGGCGAAGGAACTCCGTAAAGTCGTCGAGCCGCTGATCACGCTCGGCAAGAAGCCGTCGCTGGCAAACCGTCGCCTGGCGTTCAACCGCCTGCGCGATCGTGACTCGGTCGCGAAGCTGTTCGACGTCCTCGGCCCGCGTTTCGCGAACCGCCCGGGCGGCTACCTGCGCGTGCTGAAGTTCGGCTTCCGCGTGGGCGACAACGCACCGATGGCACTGGTCGAACTGCTCGACCGTCCGGAAGTCGACGAAACGGAAAACGTGCAAGAAGCTGAGTAAGCTTCCGGTACGCAGCAGTATCTGAAAGGGGCCGAGCAATTGCTTGGCCCTTTTTGTTTTCGAGATGCCGGCTGCGATCGATTGTCGCAGGCCGGTGCCGGCAGCGTCGCGCGGGCTGCGCTACGATACGGGCAACCGGCGCGGTTCCTGAACGGGTAACGGGCGCCGGCAGGAGCCGGCACACCAGCGAGGAGAGCGCGGATGATAGTGGTGCTGATGCTGACGACGGTCCCCGATGCGGCGACGGCCGCGGCGCTCGCCGACGGCGCGCTCGACGCGCGGCTTGCGGCGTGCGTGTCGGAGCTCGGCACGATCAAGTCGCGCTATCACTGGCAGGGCAAGGTCGAAACGGCTGACGAGATCCAGTTGCTGTTCAAGACGAGCCCCATCCGGGCGCTCGAACTGGAGCGATTTATTCTCGCGCATCACCCGTACGAGACGCCCGAAATCGTCTCGTGGCAGACGACGGCATCGGCCGCGTATGGCCAATGGGTGACCAGCGAAACTCAACGTCAATTTCATGTTTAACGGTATGGCGCTTTCGGTGCGCGTGCGCGCGCTGCGGTTTCTTGCGGTCCTGTTGTCGTTCGTGCTCGTGCTGGGCGGCCTGTCCGTCGCGCGCGCGGCCGACGATTTCCTCGATCCGTCGGTTGCGTTCAAGTTCAGCGCGAGCGAATCGCCGGGACAGGTCGACGTCCGCTTCAAGATCGCCAACGGCTACTACATGTACCGCGAGCGCTTCGCGTTCGCGGTGAAGAGCGGCCAGGCGACGCTCGGCGAGCCGCAGTACCCGGCCGGCCACGTGAAGTTCGACCAGACGTTCCAGAAGGACGTCGAGACCTATCGTGACGAAGTGGTCGTTCACGTGCCGGTGAAGCAGGCGGCCGGGCCGTTCGAACTCGCGGTGACGTCGCAAGGGTGCGCGGACGAAGGGATCTGCTATCCGCCGGCCGAGCACGTGGTGAAGGTCGACGGCGCCGCGCTCGGCGCCGCATCGTCATCCAGCGACACGGCTGCCGCGGGTAGCTGGTTCGACAAGGTCACGAGCGCCGATTTCGCGCAGTCGCTGCTCGAAGGCCACGGCTTCTTCACGATCGTCGCGCTCTACTTCGTCGCGGGTGTCGTGCTGAGCCTGCTGCCGTGTTCGTACCCGATGATTCCGATCGTGTCCGCGATCATCATCGGCCAGGGCACGCGCGCGACGCACGCACGCGGCTTCGCGCTGTCGCTGACTTACGTGCTCGGCATGGCGCTGGTCTACACGGTACTCGGCATCGCCGCCGCGCTGGTCGGTCAGAGCCTCGGCGCGTGGTTGCAGAACCCGTGGGTGCTCGGCGCATTCGGCGTGCTGCTGACCGCGTTCGCGGTGTCGCTGATCTCGGGCAGGGACATCGCACTGCCGGCGCGCTGGCAGAACGGCGCGGCCGACGCATCGAGCGCGCGCCAGGGCGGCCACTTCGTCGCGGTCGCGGCGATGGGTGCGTTGTCGGCGCTGGTCGTCGGCGCGTGCATGACGGCGCCGTTGTTCGCCGTGCTCGCGTTCATCGCGCACACGGGCAATGCGTTGCTCGGCGGTGCCGCGCTGTTCGCGATGGGGCTGGGGCTCGGCGTGCCGCTGCTGGTCGTCGGCGTCGGGGCCGGCACGGTGCTGCCGCGCGCGGGCGCGTGGATGGACGGCGTGAAGGTGTTCTTCGGCATCGTGCTGCTCGCAGCCGCGCTGTGGATCGTATGGCCGGTGTTGGCGGGCGGGCTGAAGATGGTGCTCGCGGCGTTGTGGCTGCTGATCGCGGCTGCGGCGCTCGGACTGTTCACGCCGAATGCCGGCGCTGCGTCGATCTGGCGCCGCCTGGGCCGCGGCTTGGGGGCCGCGCTCGCGATCTGGGCCGCGACGCTGCTCGTCGGCCTGGCCGCGGGCTCGAGCGATCCCGTCAAGCCGCTGGCCGTGCTGGCGGCGCGTACGGTGGCGTCCGGCGGCGCGGCGACGGCCGGCGTGGCTGCCGCGCAGGATGGCCCTGCGTTCGCGCCGGTGCGCTCCATTGGCGAACTGGATGCGCTGCTCAAGACATCGGGCCAGCCCGTGATGCTCGACTTCTACGCCGACTGGTGCGTGAGCTGCAAGGAGATGGAACATCTGACGTTCACCGACGCGCGCGTGCAGGCGCGGCTCGCGCGGCTTCACCTCGTGCGCGCGGACGTCACCGCGAACAACGCGGACGATCAGGCGCTCCTCAAGCGCTTCAACCTGTTCGGGCCGCCGGGCATCATCTTCTTCGATCGCAACGGCAACGAGATCGGCCGCGTGGTCGGCTATCAGGCGGCCGACACCTTCTTGCGCAGCCTCGACCGGGCAGCCGTTCCGACGGTATGACGATGACCCGCCGGAGGCGAACCGCGGAAGAGACGATTCGGGCCGGCTGACAACCGCGATCGACGGTAAACAAAAAACGGCGGAACACCGGGGTGTTCCGCCGTTTTTTGCAGGTGCGTGCCGGTGCGCGATCAGCGTTGCGCTTTCAGCAGACGCGCGGCATCGAGCGCGAAGTACGTGAGCACGCCGTCGGCGCCCGCGCGCTTGAACGCGAGCAGCGATTCGAGCACGACCTTGTCGTGGTCGAGCCACCCGTTCATCGCGGCCGCCTTCAGCATCGCGTACTCGCCGCTCACCTGGTACACGTAGGTCGGGAAGCGGAACTCGTCCTTCACGCGGCGCACGATGTCGAGATACGGCATGCCGGGCTTGACCATCACCATGTCGGCGCCTTCGTCGATGTCGAGGCGCACTTCGCGCAGCGCTTCGTCGCTGTTCGCCGGGTCCATCTGGTAGGTCATCTTGTTGCCCTTGCCCAGATTGGACGCCGAACCGACCGCGTCGCGGAACGGGCCGTAGAACGCCGACGCGAACTTCGCCGAATAGGCCATGATCCGCGTATGGATATGGCCGTCGCTTTCCAGCATCTCGCGGATCGCACCGATGCGGCCGTCCATCATGTCCGACGGCGCGACGATGTCGACGCCGGCTTCAGCCTGCGCGCGAGCCTGGTCGACCAGGATCTCGATCGTGTCGTCGTTGATCACGTAGGCGTTCTCGTCAAGCACACCGTCCTGGCCGTGGCTCGTGTACGGATCGAGCGCGACGTCGGTCAGCACGCCGAGTTCGGGGAAGTGCTTCTTCAGCTCGCGCACCGCGCGCGGGATCAGGCCTTCCGGATTGGCCGCCTCGCGGCCGTCCGGCGTCTTCAGCGACGGCTCGATGGCCGGGAACAGCGACAGCACGGGCACGCCGAGTTCGACGCATTGCTCGGCGACGTGCATCAGCAGATCGACCGACACGCGTTCGACGCCGGGCATCGACGGGACGGGCTGGCGTTCGTTGGTGCCTTCGACGACGAACACCGGGTAGATCAGGTCGTCGGTGGTCAGGCGGTTTTCGCGCATCAGACGGCGGGAGAAGTCGTCGCGGCGCATCCGGCGCGGACGATGAAGCGGATGGAAGCTCATGGCGATTTGGCAGAAATCAGGGCAAGAAGAACCTTACGGAACCCTTAGGTCATTTTCGAGATCGTTGGTATATGATAGCGATCGAGCGGCCCGCGTTGCGTGCAGCTCCCCGCTTCTCCTCCCTGAGCGGGTGCCTGTCGTTTTTCGATTAGGCTGTTTGACCCGCCGTTCAACGGCGGGTTTTTTTATGAGCCGGCCGAATCCGCAGGTGCCGTCAGGTGCGCACGGCCGATCCCAGCCGCGCGTTGCCCGCTCATTGTGCTACAGGCTCGCCTTTTTCGTCGGCGACGGACGGCCGCAGCCAGCTCTCGATCAGTTCATGAGCCTCGTCGAGCCCCGTGCGCTTCAGCGCCGAGAACAGCTGGACCGTCAGCTTGCCCTTCACGCCCTGGTCGCGATACGCGTCGAGCCCCTTTTGCGTGTTGCGCAGCGCGTTGATGCTTTCCTGGCGCGTCAATTTGTCGCACTTCGTCAGCAGCGTGTGGATCGGCTTGCCGGTCGGTGCGAACCACTCGATCATCCGGCGATCGAGCTCGGTGAGCGGGCGGCGCGAATCCATCATCAGGATCAGACCGCAGAGCTGCGAGCGCGTCGCGAGATAGGACGACAGCAGCATCTCCCAGTGCGCCTTCGCGGCGCCGGGCACTTCTGCATAGCCGTAGCCGGGCAGGTCGACGAGATTCGCGACGGGCTCGGCGGCCGGGCCGACGGAGAAGTAGTTGATATGCTGCGTGCGGCCGGGCGTCTTCGACGCGAAGGCCAGCCGCTTCTGGTTGCACAGCACGTTGATCGCCGTCGACTTGCCGGCATTCGAGCGGCCCGCGAACGCGATTTCCGGCTGGACCGTCGGCGGCAGGTCGCGCAGATGGTTGACGGTCGTGTAGAAGCGGGCTTGATGGAGCAGAAAGGCCATGGGAACCGGAAGGACGGGCGGCGCGAGCCGCTTGGTGGAGGCGGGGTAGCCCCGATAGGCGCGGGAGCTTTCAGCGCGATATTGTACAATACGGCGATTTTACCGAAGGCCACCGGGCGCCTGCCTCGCGCTTTTATGTGGCTTCTGCGGTAGACTGAACGCCGTCGTTTTTTGCAGAACCTCAAATTCCCACAAGACGAAACAGGGTGTGCGAATGAATCGACTGTGCAAGTCTCTGATGGTGCTTCAGGTTGCAGCAGGGTTCGTAGGTTTCGTAGCGGAGGCAAACGCGGCAGATGCGGCCAAACCGGATCTGGACCGCGGCAAGGCAATTGCCGGGCAGGTTTGCGCGTCGTGTCACGGCGCCGACGGCAACAGTGCGTCGGGCAGTTTCCCGAAGCTTGCCGGCCAGCATCCCGAATATCTGGTCAAGCAGTTGAACGACTTCAAGACGCAGCCGGGCGCGAAGGGGCCGGCGCGTAACAACGCGGTGATGGTCGGATTCGCGAGCGCGTTGAGCGCGGACGACATGCGCAATGTCGCCGCGTACTACGGGTCGCAGACGACGAAGCTCGGTACCGCGCGCGATGCGGCGACCGTGCCGATCGGCCAGAAGATCTATCGCGGCGGCATCGCGGAAAAGGGTGTCCCCGCCTGCGCGAGCTGCCACGGGCCGACGGGGCAGGGGATCCCGGTCCAGTACCCGCGTCTGTCGGGGCAATGGGCCGATTACACGGTCGCGCAGTTGACCGCGTTCCAGCAGGGTGCCGGCGCGCGCAACAACAACGAGGCGATGCATCAGATCGCGTCGCGGCTGTCGGATACCGAGATCAAGGCCGTCGCGGATTACATCGCGGGCCTGCGTTGAGCGGTCCGCCGCGAATGGAATGACCGGGCGCCCGAAGGGCGGCCGGAGTCAGAACAAGAAAAGGGTGGGGCGCCGCGTCGTTGCGGTGGCCTCGCCCTTCTTTTTTGTCGGCACTCGCCGGGCCGAGCCGGAATGGAAGGGCTGGCAGGCGATCGGGGCTGCGCCCCCGAAGCGAACATAGTAAGCGTGGGGGCCGTGTCCCCTTAGTCGGAGTTTGAATGAGCGTTACCACGTCGGGGTTGCAGTCGAAGTCGAGTCACGGTGCGTCGAAACGCGCGGTCGAGCTGCTGAGCTCGATGCGCTTCGCGATCGCGCTGCTGGTGGTGTTGTCGATTGCGAGCATCATCGGCACGGTCCTGACCCAGGACGATCCGTATCCGAACTACGTGAACCAGTTCGGGCCGTTCTGGGCGGACATCTTCCGCTCGCTCGGCCTGTACAACGTGTACAGCGCGTGGTGGTTCATGCTGATCCTGATCTTCCTCGTCGTGTCGATCTCGCTGTGCGTGATCCGCAACGCGCCGAAGATGCTCGCCGACGCGAAGAGCTGGAAGGACAAGGTCCGCGAAGGCAGTCTGCGCGCATTCCACCACAAGGCCGAGTACACGGCGTCCGGCACGCGCGCGAGCGTCGCCGCGACGCTCGCCACGTTCGTCGCGAAGGCCGGCTACAAGCACGTCGTGCGTGAAACCGACGGCGCGACGCTGATTTCCGCGAAGCGCGGCGCGATGACCAAGTGGGGCTACATCTCCGCGCACCTCGCGATCGTCGTGATCTGTATCGGCGGCCTGCTCGACAGCAACCTGCCGATCAAATTCCAGATGCTGATGTTCGGCAAGAGCCCGGTCAACACGAGCGCGACGATCAGCGAGATCTCGCCCGACCATCGGCTGTCCGCGTCGAACCCGACGTTCCGCGGCTATGCGTGGGTGCCGGAGGGCCAGTTCGTGTCGACCGCGATCCTGAACCAGCCGAGCGGCTCGCTGATCCAGGACCTGCCGTTCTCGATCCAGCTCGACAAGTTCATCGTCGATTACTACACGACGGGCATGCCGAAGCTGTTCGCGAGCGACATCGTCGTGATCGATCGCGAGACCGGCCGGAAGATCCCGGCGCGGGTCGAGGTCAACAAGCCGTTTACGTACAAGGGCGTGTCGATCTACCAGTCGAGCTTCCAGGATGGCGGCTCGCAGATGCAGATGACGGCCTATCCGATGACGGGCAGCCGTGCGGCGACCGTCCCCGTGAAGGGCACGATCGGCAGTTCGGCGCCGCTGCAGGTCCCGGGCGCCGACGGCGAGACGATCGAGTTCTCCGACTTCCGCGCGATCAACGTCGAGAACATGGCCGACGCGAACGGCAAGCCGGACGTACGCGGCGTCGCGACGACCAGCTCGCTGAAGGAAGTGTTCGACGAGCGGCTCGGCTCGGGCGCGAAGACGTCGAAGCCGACGCAGCTTCACAACATCGGCCCGTCGGTGCAGTACAAGATCCGCGGCAAGGACGGCCAGGCGCGCGAATTCAACAACTACATGCTGCCCGTCGACATGAACGGCGAGCGCGTGTTCCTCGCCGGCGTGCGCGCGAGCCCGAACGATCCGTTCCGCTACATGCGGATCCCGGCCGACAGCCAGGACTCGATCGGCGAATGGATGCGCCTGCGCGCCGCGCTCGAGGATCCGGCCGTGCGCACCGAAGCCGCCGCGCGCTTCGCGCAGCGTTCGCTGCCGGGCGATGCGTCGCTGCGCGGCCGTCTGCAGGACAGCGCATCGAAGGTGCTGACCCTTTTTGCGGCGAGCGACGACAGCGTCGGCCGCGGGGCGGACGGCCAGCCGGTCGGCGGCTTCCAGGCGGTGGCGACGTTCATCGACCGCTCGGTGCCGAAGGGCGAGCAGGAGAAGGCCGCGAGCCTGCTGCTGCGGATGCTCGAGGGCTCGATGTGGGAGGTGTGGCAGATCGCGCGCGAGCGCGCCGGCGAGCCGGCCGCGCAGCAGGGCACCGACACGATCCGCTTCGTGCAGAACGCGATCAACGCGCTATCCGACAGCTTCCTGTATGGATCGCCGGTCTATTTGCAGCTCGACTCGTTCAAGCAGGTGCAAGCTTCGGTATTTCAGTTGACGCGCGCGCCCGGCAAGAATCTGGTGTATCTTGGCAGCCTGCTGCTGGTCGCCGGCATCTTCTCGATGTTCTACGTACGCGAGCGGCGACTCTGGTTCTGGCTGAAGGACGCCGGTTCGGGCGTCGATGTGGTGATGGCAATGTCCACGGCCCGCAAGACCTTCGATTTCGAGAAAGAATTCGTCCAGACGCGCGACGCGGCCGGCGCCGCCTTGCGCGCCGCACCTCGCGACGCCGCGCCCGCCGGTGCGGCTTCGACGGCCCGCCCGCCTGCCGGCGGCGGTTCCGATTCCGAGAATTCCACCCGGTAAGATCATGGATCTCACGCAAGTTTCCTCTTCCCGTACGGCGTCGGCTCCGGCGTCGGCATCGTCGCCGCTGTTCGACGACCGTCCGTTCCTCGCGCGCCTGTCGCTGTTCGACTGGCTGTTCGCCCTGGCGCTGGTGGCGGGCGCGGGCTATGCGCTCGTGCACTACAACGCGCACATGGATTACTACGACAAGGCGGTGATGATCGGCACCGTGCCGGCGCTCGTCGCGCTCGGCTGGCGCTGGAAGCCCGCGCGGCTGATGATGGCGTCGATCGCCGTGCTGTCGCTGCTGTCGATCCAGATCTACCAGGGCGATCTCGCGCGCGCCGATTCGGCGTTCTTCCTCAAGTACTTCCTGTCGAGCCAGTCGGCGATCCTGTGGATGAGCGCGCTGTTCGTGCTCGCGACGATCTTCTACTGGATCGGCCTGCTCGCGCGCTCGGAAACGGGCGCCGCGATCGGCCAGAAGCTCACGTGGGTCGCGGTGCTGATGGGCTTCACGGGGCTGATGGTGCGCTGGTACGAGTCCTACCTGATCGGGGCGGACGTCGGGCATATCCCCGTTTCGAACCTGTATGAAGTGTTCGTCCTGTTCAGCCTGATCACCGCGCTGCTTTATCTGTATTACGAAGGCCACTACGGCACCCGTTCGCTCGGCGCGTTCGTGCTGCTGGTCATCAGCGCGGCGGTCGGCTTCCTGATGTGGTACTCGGTCGCGCGCGATGCGCAGCAGATCCAGCCGCTCGTGCCGGCCCTGCAAAGCTGGTGGATGAAGATCCACGTGCCGGCGAACTTCATCGGCTACGGCAGCTTCGCGCTGTCGGCGATGGTGTCGGTCGCGTACCTGATGAAGGAACGCGGCATCCTCGCCGATCGCCTGCCGACGCTGGAAGTGCTCGACGACGTGATGTACAAGTCGATCGCGGTCGGTTTCGCGTTTTTCACGATCGCGACGATTCTCGGCGCGCTGTGGGCGGCCGAAGCGTGGGGCGGCTACTGGAGCTGGGACCCGAAGGAAACCTGGGCGCTGATCGTGTGGCTGAACTACGCGGCGTGGCTGCACATGCGGCTGATGAAAGGCCTGCGCGGCGCGGTGGCCGCGTGGTGGGCGCTCACCGGCCTGCTGGTCACGACGTTCGCGTTCCTCGGCGTCAACATGTTCCTGTCTGGCCTGCACAGCTACGGCAAGCTGTAAGATTTTCGCCGTTCGTCCGACTATCAAACCGCCGGTGCACCGCGTGCCCGGCGGTTTTCTTTTGTAACGAGCGGGCGATCGAGGCGTCGAACGGCGCGCGACGGGCCGGGTCGAACGCTGATGAAGCATGCGCGCCGCGCATGCGGGAGGAACTGGACGATGTGGATCAAACGCCCTTTGCGTAACGTACTGACCGGCGCGGACATCGCGCCGAGCGAGATCACGCCGCGCGCGGTATTCGAGAACCGGCGGCGCGTATTGCAGGCGGCCGGATTCGCGGCCGCCGGCGGCCTGTTCGGCGCGAGCGGCGCGGCGCTTGCCGCGTATGCGTCCCCCGACGCGCGGGCGGCGAAGCTCGCGGCAAAAACGAACCCGAAATTCGTCGCGATCGACAAGGTCACGCCGTTCAAGGACATCACGTCCTACAACAACTTCTACGAATTCGGCACCGACAAGAGCGACCCGGCGCAGAACGCGGGCACGCTGCGGCCGCGTCCGTGGCGTGTGAGTGTCGAGGGCGAGGTGCAGCATCCGAAGGTATTCGATCTCGACGAGCTGTTGAAGCTCGCGCCGCTCGAGGAGCGCGTGTACCGGCTGCGCTGCGTCGAGGGCTGGTCGATGGTGATCCCGTGGATCGGCGTGCCGCTGTCCGAGCTGATCCGGCGCGTGCAGCCGACCGGCAACGCGAAATACGTGCAGTTCGTCACGCTGGCCGATCCGTCGCAGATGCCGGGCCTGTCGACGCCCGTGCTCGACTGGCCGTACTCGGAAGGGCTGCGCATGGACGAGGCGATGAATCCGCTGACGCTGCTGACGATGGGCGTCTACGGGCAGGTGTTGCCGAACCAGAACGGTGCGCCGGTGCGAATCGTCGTGCCGTGGAAATACGGGTTCAAGAGCGCGAAATCGCTCGTGAAGATCCGCTTCGTCGACAAGCAGCCGAAGACGAGCTGGAACACATACGCCGCGAACGAGTACGGCTTTTATTCGAACGTGAACCCGAACGTCGATCATCCGCGCTGGAGCCAGGCGACCGAGCGGCGCATCGGCGAGGACGGTTTCTTCACGCCGAAGCGCAAGACGCTGATGTTCAACGGCTACGGCGACCTGGTCGCATCGATGTATCAGGGCATGGACCTGAAGAAGAACTTCTGAGTGCGACGGTGAGAAACGACATGCCTCCTTCGACGCTCACGCCCGCGCGCGCGGCAAGCGCCGGGCCCGATGCACGCACGGCGCGGGCCGGCGCGGTCCGTCCCGCCGCGCCGCGCTGGCTCGCACCGGCCAAGGTGCTGGTGTTCGCGGCCGGCCTCTATCCGCTCGCGCGCCTCGTGCTGCTCGGGCTGACCGACCGGCTCGGCGCGAACCCGCTCGAGTTCATCACGCGCTCGACGGGCTTGTGGACGCTCGTCCTGTTGTGCATCACGCTTGCCGTCACGCCGCTGAGGCGCATGACGGGCTTCGCACCGCTGCTGCGCTTTCGCCGGATGATCGGGCTGTTCGCGTTCTTTTACGCGACGCTGCATTTCACGACCTACCTGTGGTTCGACAAGTGGTTCGACGTCGTCGCGATCCTCAAGGACGTCGGCAAGCGCCCGTTCATCACGGTCGGCTTCGCGGCGTTCGTGCTGCTGATTCCGCTCGCCGCGACGTCGCCGCGCGCGATGGTGCGCCGGCTCGGTCGCCATTGGGCGACGCTGCACAAAGCGATCTACGCGATCGCGCTGTTCGGCGTGCTGCATTTCTGGTGGATGCGTGCCGGCAAGCACGATCTCGCGCAGCCGAAACTCTACGCGGCGATCGTCGCCGTGCTGCTCGGCTGGCGGCTGGTTGCGTGGGGATGGCGGCGCGTGCGTGCGTGATGGTGCGGCCCGGAAAAACAAAAGGCGATGACCGGGAGGTCATCGCCTTGTTGCGAGCGCCGCGCGGGCGGCATCGCGTCGTTACTTCGTGGCGGCCGGGCCCGATGCCGGGGCTGGCATGGTCGATGCGCTGCTCGACAACTCGGGCGACAGCGTGAGCGGCGAGCCGGACGTATCGGGCGTCTCGTCGGACGACGCGTTTTCGTCGGTCGGTTTCACATCCGACGGCGGCGTGTTCTGCTGCTGGATCGGCTTGGGCATCGGAGGCACGGTGGGCAGATAGAGCGCGCCGCTTTGACCGCAGCCGGCAAGAATCGCCAAAGCCGCTACAATCGCGCTCATCCGGAAAACGACTCGCATGATCGTCCCTGAACAATTTAACCGATAGAGTTTAGCATGTCCGATACTGAATACCTGGCCCGTGCCGAGGCCGTGCTGGCGGCCGTCGAGCGTACCGTGGACGTCGCGAACGACGGCGATCACGACATCGATCTGGAGCGCAACGGCAGCGTGCTGACGCTGACGTTCGAGAACGGCTCGAAGATCATCGTCAACCTGCAGCCGCCGATGAAGGAAGTGTGGATCGCGGCGAAGGCGGGCGGATTCCACTACCGTTTCGTCGACGGCGCGTGGCGCGATACGCGCACGGGCACCGAGTTCTTCTCGGCGCTCACCGAATACGCGACCCAGCAGGCCGGCCTGCCGATCACGTTCAGCGCGTGACGGCCGGGGCGCTGCGCTCCGAACGTCGTACCAAAAGAAAAAGCGCCCGCGGGCGCTTTTTTCATGGCCGTGGCCGCGCGTCAGTGGCCGCGGAACAGGTTCATGATGTCCTGCTTTTCCTGTTCGTCGACGTGCGGCACCGCTTCGTCGACGTCCTGCGCGGCCGGCGCCTGCGGCACGCCGACCGTCGACACGAAGCCGTGACCGGGCGTGAACTCGGTGAAGTACAGTTCGCCGCCGAGCGACTCCACGCCTTCAGGCACCGTCGGCTTGAACTCCGGCACGCCCTTCAGCGCCGCACCCATGTAGTCGATCCAGACCGGCAGCGACAGGCCGCCGCCGGTTTCGCGATCGCCGAGGCTACGCGGATTGTCGTAGCCGATCCATGCGATCGCGGCGAGCGTGTGCTGGTAGCCGGCGAACCACGCGTCGTGCGAGTCGTTCGTCGTGCCGGTCTTGCCCGCGAGATCGGTGCGCTTCAGCACGTTGGTCCGCGCGCCCGTGCCGCGCTGCGCGACGCTCTGCAGCAGGCTGTTCATCACGTAGGCGTTGCGCGCATCGATCGCGCGCGGCGCATTCTGCTCGGCGACGAGCGGCTGCGCACGCGCGACGATCGCGCCGTTCGGATCGGTGACTTCGGCGATCAGGTACGGATTGACGCGGTAGCCGCCGTTCGCGAAGACCGAGTACGCGCCGGCCATCTGCAGCGGCGTGACCTGGCCGGCGCCGAGCGCCATCGGCAGGTAGGCCGGATGGCGCTCGGCGTCGAAGCCGAAGCGCGTGATGTATTGCTGCGCGTATTTCGTGCCGATGTGGTTCAGGATCCGGATCGACACGAGGTTGCGCGAGCGCTGCAGCGCGGTGCGCATCGACATCGGGCCCTCGAAGCCGCCGCCGTAGTTCTTCGGCTCCCACGGCTGGCCGCCCGTTTCCGCGGCGCTGAAATACAGCGGGCCGTCGTTGATCACGGTGGCCGGCCCGAGGCCCTTGTCGAGCGACGCCGAGTAGATGAACGGCTTGAACGACGAACCGGGCTGCCGCCACGCCTGCGTGACGTGGTTGAACTTGTTCTTGTTGTAGTCGAAGCCGCCGACGAGCGAGCGGATCGCCCCGTCCTGCGGGACGATCGACAGGAACGCGCCTTCGACCTGCGGCAACTGCGTGATCGACCACTTGCCGGCATCGCTCTTCACCACGCGGACGATCGCGCCGGGGCGGATGCGGCGGTTCGGCTGCGCGTTGGCGGACAGCGCGCTCGACGCGAAGCGCAGGTTGTCGCCGTCGATCGTCGCATTGCTGCCGTCGATGAACGCGACCGTGATCTGGCGCGGGCTCGCGGCCGTCACGACCGCGGCGATCAGCTCGCCGTTGTCGGGGTGCTCGAGCAGCGCGTCGTCGATCGCCTGTTCACGATCGTCGGCACCGGCCGGCAGCTCGATGAAGCCCTCCGGCCCGCGATAGCCGTGGCGGCGCTCGTAATCCATGATGCCCTTGCGCAGCGCGGTGTATGCGACCTGCTGGTCCGCGGAATCGATCGTCGTGACGACGTTGAAGCCGCGCGTGTAGGTTTCCTCGCGATACTGCGCGTACATCATCTGTCTGACCATTTCGGCGACGTACTCGGCGTGCACGCTGAAATCGCGGCCCGGCCCCTTGACGACGAGCGGCTGCGCGGAGGCTTCGTCGTACTGCTCTCGCGTGATGAAGTTCAGCTCAAGCATCCGCTGGAGGATGTATTCCTGGCGCACCTTCGCGCGCTTCGGGTTGACGACCGGGTTGTACGCGGACGGCGCCTTCGGCAGCCCCGCGAGCATCGCGGCTTCCGCGAGCGTGATGTCCTTCAGGTCCTTGCCGAAATAGACCCGCGCCGCGCTCGCGAAGCCGTACGCGCGCTGGCCGAGATAGATCTGATTCATGTAGACCTCGAGAATCTGATCCTTCGTCAGCGCGCGCTCGATCCGGTACGCGAGCAGCATCTCGTAGATCTTGCGCGTGTAGGTCTTCTCGCTCGACAGGAAGAAGTTGCGCGCGACCTGCATCGTGATCGTGCTCGCGCCCTGCGACGCGTGGCCGTTCGTCAGCGCGACGAAGCCGGCGCGGATGATGCCGGTGAGGTCGACGCCGCCGTGATCGTAGAAGCGCGCGTCCTCGATCGCGAGGATCGCCTTCTTCAGCGAGTCGGGCACGTCCTTGAAATGGACGACGTCGCGGCGCTCCTCGCCGAATTCGCCGATCAGCACGTGATCGGACGTATAGATGCGCAGCGGCACCTTCGGGCGGTAGTCGGTCAGCGCGTCGAGCGACGGCATGTTCGGCCAGGCCACGACGAGCGCGTAGCCGAGCACGAGGCCGCCGGCCACGACGAGGGCCACGCACATCGCGGCGAAGCCGAGCAGGACTTTGAGCCACCAGGGCCGCTTCTTCGGCTCCGAAGCGGGAGGCGGGGACGTAGGAGTCGTGGATTGCATAGGCATACCGGAAAACAGTCCCGCGATTATAGCTGCCCGGTAAGACCGGCCCTGACGCGGGGGCCGCCCGTCGAAAAGCCGCGGATCGGCGTGCCGTCAGCATAGTCCGTGCACGGCCGCCGCGAACCGATTCTGGCCGTTTGGCCGACTGTCGGCCGCGCGCGCCGCTTTGCAGAATCAGGTCTCGGAAACGCGGCGTGGGCCGCGACGATCTCGGGAGGCTGGGATGGCAGGACGATGGGTGGCGCGGTTTGTACAGGGCAGGCACCGGTCGACGGGAATCGACGTCGGCGCGCACGAGGTGAGGGTCGCCGTGGTCAGCGGGCGCGGCAGGGGCACGGAGGTGTGCGTCGAGGGGCTCGAGCGGGAACCGGTCGGGCTGGCGGATGGGCCGGAAGACGCGCGCTGGGCAGCGGTCGCGCGATCGCTGGCGGCGGCCGTGTCGCGGCTGTCGGCGTCCGATGTGCGGTGCGACGCGCGCGGCGTGATGGCGCTGCACGATGACGAGATGCGCACCGCGACGCTCGATCTGGCCGGGCGCGGCGACATCGCGGACGCCGCGCGGCAGGCCGCCGAACGCCTCTCGGGGCTGGCGCCGGACAGTCTCGCGTTCGACTGGCGGCACTACGGCGGCGTGCGGTCCGGCGAGATCGCGGTGGCGGTGGCGCCGCTGGCGCTGCTCGAGCGGCGGATCGACGTGGCCGCGCAGGCCGGTATCGACCTGACGGTGATCGACGGCGAGTCGGCCGCCGTGCTGCGTGCGTTGCGCTATGCCGCGCAGTTCGAACCCGATGCGCAGCGCGCCTATGCCGTGCTGTGGTTCTGCGACGCAGGCGTGCGCGGCTGGCGGATCGAGGGCCCGTCGGCCATCCCGGTGCTGACGCTGTCCGGCACGTTGCCGGAAGCGCTTCCCGACGCGTTGCGCCGGCGCGCGCTCGGGGCCGTCCATTGCGTACTCGTCGCCGGGGACGAGCGATGTATCGCCCGCTTCGATACGTCCGTCGCAGAGATTGGCGATGTGCTCGGCACGGCTGTGGTTCCGTTCGACTGCACGGGTTGGGACGGGCAGCCGTGCGTGCGCGCCGGCGTGCGGGGCGGCCCGGCGTTTGCCGTCGCGTTCGGGCTGGCGTTGCGCGGGGTGTGGGAATGATGGCCGGTCACGTGGCGGCAAACGAGGGCGCGGGGGGTGCGGCCGGGCAGGCGGTACAGGCGGTACTCGGCGACTTCAATCTGCTGCCGTACCGCGAGCGGTTGGCGCAGGCGTTGCGGCGCCGCCGGGCCGCGCAGTTCAGTGTGGCGATGCTGCTCGGCGTGCTCGGCGCCGGGCTGTGGACGGGCGCTGCCGTCCTGTCGCGGTGGCGCGTGGACGCCGAGCGCGCCGGCGTGGAGGCGCGGCTGCGGCAGTTGCAGCCACAGGTGGCTGCCGCGACGCGCGCCGCCCATGCCGCCGTCGCCGTCGCGCGGCGCGACGCGCAGGCGGCGGCGCTGGCCGCGCCCTACCGGCGCGTGGCGGGGTTGCTGGCGACCCTGAAGCAGGTGCGCGCCGATCATGTCCGGCTCGACGCGCTGCGCATGACGTCGACCGGCGCCGTGCTCGATGCGCGCGCCGCGAGTTACCGGGCGGCTGCGCGGTGGCTCGCCGCGATGGCGCGCGAGCAGCGCGACTGGCGGATCGATATAGACACGTTGAAGCCGGCGTCGGATGGGCCGGCTTCGACGGCCGGGATGCCTTTTCGGTTCTCCGTGCAGTTGCGCTGGCACGACGCGACGTCGTCGCGGAAGGTATCGAGAGGTGGCGCATGACGGCGCTCGTGCATCGGCCGGTACCGCTCGAAGGCGCCGCGCCGGGCCGCGTGTCGCGCATGTCGCCGGCGGCCGTGCATGCCGCCGGTTGCGTGCTGGCATTCGCGGTCGTGCTGGCAGGCGGCATTCATCTGGTAAATGCGGCCGACTGGAGCGGGCTTGCCCATAGTCGCGCGTTGCTTGCCGCGGCGCAGGCGCGTGCGGCCGACGCGCAACGCATGCTTGCATCCGCCGCACAACGGCGCGACGGGCATCATGCGTCGACGCGCGACGATCGCTTGCCGCCGGTGCCGGAGTGGGCCGCGCTGATGCTGGAACTGGCCGATCTGGCCGCGTCCAGCGGGCTGCACGGCGTGTCGATCGAACCTCAGCGCGCCGATGGCGCGGCACCGGACGGCAGGCGCACCGTACATATCGCCGCGGATGGCGGTTTCAGTGCGCTGCTGCATCTGGTTGGCGGGCTGGCGCGCTTTCCGGTGCTGGCCGTTCCGTCGGCGCTGCGTATCGAGCGTGGCGTGTCGGCGGAGCGGGTGGACATGTCCATCGACGTGTTTCCGGCGCTGCCTGCGATATCGGCCGCGGAGGGCAACACGCCGGTTCACGCCGTTGCGCCCGGCGCCGATCCGTTCGGCGAGGCTGGCCTGGCCGAGGCGGCGGGGCACGCCGCGCGCCTTGCCGGCACGATTCGCGATGCGCGTGCCGGTCTCGCGTTGTTCGACGACGGCGACGGCACGTTCACGACCGTTGCACCGGGCGAGGTGTTGGGGGCCGCGCGCGTGGTGCGCGTCGAGCGCGCGGCCGTGATGCTCGCGACGGTGGACGGATCGCAGCGTCTCGTCCTGGACGACGGAGGCCGGCCGTGACGAAGTACCGTTGTGGGGCGCTTGCCATCTGGGCCGGCATGATGGCGGCCGGCGCAAGCGCGTCGTTGCCGCCGCTGCCGGCGGTGTGGCCTGCCGGATCCATGGATGTGCCGGTGCCGCGCTTGCCGCCGCAGGTGGCTGACGGCATGGACAGCGCGGTCGCGCAGGACGCCGGCCCGCCGCCGTTGGAACAGGCGGCGCGTGCGGCGCTGCAGACGGAAACCGCTGCACCGGGCCCCGCGCTGGAGGGACCGCCGATCCCGCTGGCGCCGCCGGCCCGGATGAGCGACGCCGCGGCCCGGCAACCGGGCGATGCGGACGACGCACGGCGGATCTCGCTGAATCTGCAGGGCGTCGGGCTCGCGGCTGCGTTCGACGCGATCGCGCGGTTCACGGGGCTCAACATCGTCGTCGGCGAGCAGGTGCGGGGCACGGTGACGTTACGTCTGAACAATGTCGGCTGGCGCGACGCATTCGATACGCTGCTCGACACGCACGGGCTCGCGATGTCCCGGCGCGGCAACGTGATCTGGGTCACCCCGGCAGCCGAGCTGGCTGCGCGCGAACGCGAGCGCTTCGACATGCACGCGCGGGCCGCCGATCTGGAGCCGCTCGCGAGCCGTACGTTCGTGCTGCACTATCCGCGCGCGCAGGACGTGCAACGGCTGCTGGCCGGCGCGACCGGCCAACGCCTGCTGTCGAAGCGCGGCGCCGCGGCGGCCGATCCGCGCACGAACCTGCTGTTCGTGACCGATCTCGCGCCGCGCATCGCGCAGATCGCCGGCCTGATCGACGCGATCGACCGACCGTCGCGGCAGGTCCGGATCGAGGCCCGCATCGTCGAAGGCGAGCACGGTTTCTCGCGCAGCCTCGGCGCGCGTGTCGCGCTGCGTGCGCAGGGGCGGCCGTCGCCGGCCGACGGCATGCCCTTCACGGCGGACACGCGCAACGCGCTCGATCTCGCCGCGCGGCCGCTCGGCGGCTTCGACGCGGCCACCGCCGGCTTCACGCTGTTCGCCGCGCCGCTCAGCCGCGTACTCGACATCGAGCTGAGCGCGCTGGAGGCGCAGGGCCGGGGCCAGATCGTTTCGCGTCCGCGGGTGGTGACGGCCGACCGCGTCAAGGCCATCGTCGAGCAGGGTTCCGAGCTCCCGTACCAGGCGAAGGTCGGTAATGGCATGAGCGGCGTGCAGTTCCGCCGCGCGACGCTCAAGCTGGAGGTCGAGCCGCAGATCACGCCGGATGGGCGCGTGGTGCTCGATCTCGACGTGACGAAGGACAGCGTCGGGGAGCCGACCGCGGCGGGCCCCGCGATCCATACGAAGCACGTGCAGACGCGCGTGGAGGTCGAGAACGGCGGGACGGTCGCGATCGGCGGCATCTACGAGCAACTGAACCGGAACGATGTGACGCGGGTGCCGCTCTTGGGCAAAATACCGCTTCTGGGCGCGCTTTTCCGGCACCGCGCGCAGCGCGACCAGCGCCACGAACTGGTCGTCTTCATCACGCCGACCGTCGTCGACGCGCGTTGCGGCGCACCCGGCGCGGGCGGCGCGGATGCCGAGGAAACGGGGCCGGAAGCCGCCGGCGCAGGCTCGACAAGGCAGCCGCTTTGCCAGTAAGCTGCGCCACACACCAGCAAGATTGAAGCAGAGGAAGCCGTTGCAAGCGCGGGACCCACATGCAAACGTATTTTTCGTCGGCCTTATGGGAGCGGGTAAGACCACCGTGGGCCGTGCGGTCGCGCGTCGTCTCGACAGGACGTTCTTCGACTCCGACCACGAAATCGAGGCCCGTACGGGCGCGCGCATTCCGGTGATCTTCGAGCTGGAGGGCGAGGCCGGGTTTCGTGATCGTGAAACGCAGGTGATCGCCGATCTCACGCAGCGCGAGAACATCGTGCTCGCCACGGGCGGCGGCGCGGTGCTGCGCCCGGAAAATCGCGACAGCCTGAAAAGCCACGGCATCGTCGTCTACCTGCGCGCCAATCCGCACGATCTGTGGCTGCGCACGCGCAAGGACAAGAACCGCCCGCTGTTGCAGACGGAAGATCCGAAGGGGCGTCTCGAAGCGCTGTATGAAGTGCGCGACCCGCTGTACCGCGAATGCGCGGATTTCGTCATCGAGACCGGCCGCCCGTCGGTCAACGGCCTCGTCAACATGGTGCTGATGCAACTCGAACTGGCCGGCGTCATCGCCAAGCCGCTACAAGCATGATTACAGTCAACGTCGATCTGGGCGACCGCGCCTATCCGATTCATATTGGCGCCGGCCTGATCGGCCGCACCGAGTTGTTCGCGCCCCACATCAACGGCTCGTCCGTCACGATCGTCACGAACACGACGGTCGATCCGCTCTACGGCGACGCGCTGCGCGTGGCGCTCGCGCCGCTCGGCAAGCGCGTGTCGACGGTCGTGCTGCCGGACGGAGAGGCGTACAAGAACTGGGAAACGCTGAACCTGATCTTCGACGGCCTGCTGACGGATCACGCCGATCGCAGGACGACGCTCGTCGCGCTCGGCGGCGGCGTGGTCGGCGACATGACGGGCTTTGCGGCCGCGTGCTACATGCGCGGCGTGCCGTTCATCCAGGTGCCGACGACGCTGCTGTCGCAGGTCGATTCGTCGGTCGGCGGCAAGACGGGCATCAACCATCCGCTCGGCAAGAACATGATCGGCGCGTTCTACCAGCCGCAGGCCGTGATCGCGGACATCGGCGCGCTGACGACGCTGCCCGATCGCGAACTGGCGGCCGGCGTCGCCGAAGTCATCAAGACGGGCGCGATCGCCGATGCCGAGTTCTTCGACTGGATCGAGGCGAACGTCGATGCGCTGAACCGTCGCGAACCCGCGGCGCTCGCGCATGCGGTGAAGCGTTCATGCGAGATCAAGGCGAGCGTCGTCGCGGCCGACGAGCGCGAAGGCGGCCTGCGCGCGATCCTGAACTTCGGCCACACGTTCGGCCATGCGATCGAGGCCGGGCTCGGCTACGGCGAATGGCTGCACGGCGAGGCGGTCGGCTGCGGGATGGTGATGGCGGGCGACCTGTCGGTGCGGCTCGGCCTCCTCGACGAAGCGTCGCGGCAACGCCTCGATGCGGTGATCGCGGCCGCGCACCTGCCGACCCGCGGGCCCGCGCTCGGCGACGCGCGCTACATGGACCTGATGCGCGTCGACAAGAAGGCCGAGGCCGGCGCGATCAAGTTCATCCTGCTGAAGCGATTCGGCGATACGTTGATCACGCAGGCGCCGGACGAAGCGGTATTCGCTACACTGGCGCAGACGACCGGCTAACGGCGCCCGGATTCGCCGGCGCCGCCGACATGGAGGAGACGTGAGCGAGACATCCAGCAGCACACTGCCCGAAGCCAGCCGCGCATCCGCCGCGCCGGTGGCCGAGCCGCCGACGCTCGCGGCGCTGGAAGCCCATCTCGCTCCGTATGCCGCGCACGCGTCGCAGTCGCGCGGCCGCCGCCATCCGGAACCGCCGCCGGCGGCGCGCACCGAGTTCCAGCGCGATCGCGACCGCATCGTCCATTCGACCGCGTTTCGCCGGCTCGAATACAAGACCCAGGTCTTCGTCAATCACGAAGGCGACCTGTTCCGCACCCGCCTCACGCACAGCCTCGAAGTCGCGCAGATCGCGCGCTCGGTCGCACGCAACCTGCGACTGAACGAGGATCTCGTCGAAGCGATCTCGCTCGCGCACGATCTCGGCCATACGCCGTTCGGCCATGCCGGGCAGGACGCGCTGAATGCGTGCATGCGCGAGCACGGCGGCTTCGAGCACAACCTGCAGAGCCTCGCCGTGGTCGACGAGCTCGAGGAGCACTACGGCGCGTTCAACGGGCTGAACCTGTGCTTCGAGACGCGCGAAGGTATCCTGAAGCACTGCTCGCGCGAGAATGCGCGCAAGCTCGGCGCGCTCGGCGAGCGCTTCCTGCAGGGCCGCCAGCCGTCGCTCGAGGCGCAGCTCGCGAACATCGCCGACGAAATCGCCTACAACAACCACGACGTCGACGACGGCCTGCGCTCGGGCCTGATTACGATCGAGCAGCTCGCGGAAGTCGAGCTGTGGCAGCGCCACTACGAAGCGGCGCTCGCCGAATTCCCGCACCTCGAAGGCCGCCGTCTCGTGCACGAGACGGTGCGCCGCATCATCAACACGCTGATTGTCGACCTGATCGACGAGACCACGCGCAATCTCGCCCGCGTCGCGCCCGCGTCGCTCGACGACGTGCGCGCCGCGCCGCCGCTCGTGTCGCATAGCCCCGAGGTCGCCGCGCAGGCGGCCGCCCTCAAGCGCTTCCTGTTCAAGAACCTGTATCGCCACTACAAGGTGATGCGCATGGCGAGCAAGGCGCAACGCGTCGTCACGGGGCTGTTCGACGCGTTCATCGACGATCCGCGCCTGCTGCCGCCGCCGTATCAGTCCGACGACGCGGCGCAGCAGCCGCGTCTCGTCGCGCACTACATCGCCGGCATGACCGACCGCTTCGCGCTGAAGGAATATCAGCGGCTGTTCGTCGTCAACGACAACTGACTGTCATAAACGATCACTAGACTTCGCCGGTTCAATGGCGACGGGAATGTTGCACACGCTGTTGGTAACGTTTTCATAGGAGAGGTCGATGAAGAAGAAGCCTGCGGGGACACTGGTTCGTTCGATCGCGCTCGGCGGCGCGCTGCTGTTCGGCGCGCAGCACGTCGCGCTCGCCGCGACGGAAATCCAGTTCTGGCATGCGATGGAGGCCGCGCTCGGCGAGCGGGTCAACGCGATCGCCGACCAGTTCAACGCGTCGCAAAGCGATTACAAGATCGTGCCGGTCTTCAAGGGCACTTACGACCAGGCGCTCGCGGCCGGCATCGCGGCCTATCGCAGCGGCAACGCGCCGGCGATCCTCCAGGTCTATGAAGTCGGTACGGCGACGATGATGCAGGCGAAGAAGGCGGTCGTGCCGGTTTACGACGTGTTCAAGCAGGCCGGCGTGACGCTCGACGAAAAGGCGTTCGTGCCGACCATCGCGAGCTACTACAGCGACGCGAAGACGGGCCACCTCGTCTCGATGCCGTTCAACAGCTCGACGCCGGTGCTGTACTACAACAAGGACGCGTTCAAGAAGGCCGGCCTCGATCCGAACCAGCCGCCGAAGACGTGGGCCGACGTGAAGGCCGACGCCGAGAAACTGCGCAAGTCGGGGATGGCGTGCGGCTTCACGACCGGCTGGCAGGGCTGGATCCAGCTCGAGAACTACAGCGCGTGGCACGGGCTGCCGTTCGCGAGCCGCAACAACGGCTTCGACGGCACCGACGCCGTGCTCGAGTTCAACAAGCCGCAGCAGATCGAACATATCTCCTTCCTGCAGCAGATGGCGAAGGACGGCACGTTCACGTACGCGGGCCGCAAGGACGAAGCGTCGGCGAAGTTCTACAGCGGCGACTGCGGGATCCTGACGACGTCGTCGGGCGCGCTCGCGAACGTGCAGAAGTTCGCGAAGTTCAGCTACGGCACGGGGATGATGCCGTACGACGCGAACGTGAAGGGCGCACCGCAGAACGCGATCATCGGCGGCGCAAGCCTGTGGGTGCTGGCCGGCAAGGATCCGGCGACCTACAAGGGCGTGGCCAAATTCCTCGCGTACCTGGCTTCGCCGCCCGTCGCCGCGAAGTGGCACCAGGACACGGGCTACCTGCCGGTCACGACCGCCGCATACGACCTGACGCGCCAGCAGGGCTTCTACGCGAAGAACCCGAGCGCCGAAACCGCGATCAAGCAGATGCTGAACAAGCCGCCGCTGCCGTACACGAAGGGATTGCGGCTGGGCAACATGCCGCAGATCCGCACGATCGTCGACGAGGAGTTCGAACAGGTCTGGGCGCAGAAGAAGTCGCCGAAGGACGCGCTCGATTCGGCCGCGTCGCGCGGCGACGAACTGCTGCGCCGCTTCGAGAAGTCGGGCGGCTGAGCACGCATCGCGTCGTGCCGCCGGCGGCGCCGCGCGTGAGCGTGTGCCGTCCGGCGGCGCGGTTTCCCTTCCGTTTCGCCTGACCGGACACCCGCGATGCAATCCCGTTCCCGTTTCGGTACGAGCCCGGTGCCGTACCTGCTGATCGCGCCGCAGCTCGCGATCACCGCCGTATTTTTCCTGTGGCCCGCCGGCGTCGCGTTGTGGCAATCCACGCAGACGCAGGACGCGTTCGGCACGTCGAGCGAATTCGTCGGCCTCGCGAACTTCACGCACCTGTTCGCCGATCCGCTGTATCTCGATTCGTTCCGCACGACGCTCGTGTTCAGTTCGCTCGTCACGGTGAGCGGTCTCGTCGTGTCGCTGCTGCTGGCCGCCTGCGCCGATCGCGTGATCCGCGGCGCGCGCGCGTACCGCACGCTGCTGATCTGGCCGTACGCGGTCGCGCCGACGATCGCGGCCGTGCTGTGGGCGTTCCTGTTCAACCCGAGCATCGGCCTGATCACCTATGCGCTCGCGAAGGGCGGCATCGTCTGGAACCACGCGCTGAACGGAGAGCAGGCGATGTTCCTCGTCGTGCTGGCGTCGGTGTGGAAGCAGGTGAGCTACAACTTCCTGTTCTTCTACGCGGGCCTGCAGGCGATCCCGCGCTCGCTGATCGAGGCGGCGGCGATCGACGGCGCGGGGCCGGTGCGGCGCTTCTTCAACATCGTGCTGCCGCTGCTGTCGCCGACGAGCTTCTTCCTGCTGGTCGTGAACCTCGTCTACGCGTTCTTCGACACGTTCCCTGTGATCGACGCGGCCACCGGCGGCGGCCCGGCGCAGAGCACCAAGACGCTGATCTACAAGATCTTCGCGGAGGGCTTCCAGGGGCTCGACATCGGCAGCTCGGGCGCGCAGTCGGTCGTGCTGATGATCATCGTCGTCGCGCTCACGGTGATCCAGTTCCGCTTCGTCGAACGCAGGGTGCAATACGCATGATCGAAAATCGCAAGGGATTCGACCTGTTCTGCCACGCGGTGCTGATCGCCGGCGTCGTGCTGATCGTGTTCCCTGTCTACGTCGCGTTCTGCGCGGCGACGATGAACGCGCAGGAAGTGTTCACGGTGCCGCTGTCGCTCGTGCCGAGCACGCACCTGTTCGAGAACGTCGCGTACATCTGGGGGCACGGCAGCGGCGGCACGACGGCGCCGTTCGGCCGCCTCCTCGTGAACAGCTTCGCGATGGCGCTCGGGATCGCGGTCGGCAAGATCGCGGTGTCGATCCTGTCCGCGTACGCGATCGTCTATTTCCGCTTTCCGTTTCGCAACACGGCGTTCTGGCTGATCTTCGTCACGCTGATGCTGCCGGTGGAAGTGCGGATCTTCCCGACCGTGCAGGTCGTGTCGACGCTGCACCTGACGAACACCTATGCGGGGCTCACGCTGCCGCTGATCGCGTCGGCGACCGCGACGTTCCTGTTCCGCCAGTTCTTCATGACGCTGCCCGACGAGCTGATGGATGCCGCGCGCATCGACGGCGCGGGGCCGCTGCGCTTTTTCTGGGATGTCGTGCTGCCGCTATCGAAGACGAGTATCGCGGCGCTGTTCGTGATCACGTTCATCTACGGCTGGAACCAGTATCTGTGGCCGATCCTGATCACGACGGAAGCGTCGCTGTCGACGGCCGTGGTGGGCATCAAGACGATGATCGCGAGCGGCGACGCCGCGACCGAATGGCAATACGTGATGGCGGCGACGCTGCTGGCGATGGTTCCGCCGCTCGTCGTCGTGCTGGCGATGCAGCGCTGGTTCGTGCGCGGCCTCGTCGATTCCGAGAAATGAACGACCGACGGTAACCGGGAGAAGGACCAGGTATGGCTGCGCTGAGCTTGAAGGGCGTCAGGAAATCCTACGACGGCAAGCAGCACGTGCTGCACGGCATCGACGTGGAGATCGCCGACGGCGAATTCATCGTGCTGGTCGGCCCGTCGGGCTGCGGCAAGTCGACGTTGCTGCGGATGATCGCGGGGCTCGAGAGCGTGACCGACGGCGAGATCGCGATCGGCGACCGGGTCGTCAACGCGCTGGAGCCGAAGGACCGCGACATCGCGATGGTGTTCCAGAACTATGCGCTGTACCCGCACATGACGGTCGCGCAGAACATGGGCTACGGGCTGAAGATTCGCGGGATCGAGCGCGCGACGATCGATTCGCGGGTGGCCGCGGCCGCGAAGATCCTCGAGCTCGAGCCGCTGCTCGCGCGGCGGCCGCGCGAACTGTCGGGCGGCCAGCGGCAGCGCGTCGCGATGGGGCGCGCGATCGTGCGCGAGCCGTCGGTATTCCTGTTCGACGAGCCGTTGTCGAACCTCGACGCGAAGCTGCGCGTGCAGATGCGGCTCGAGATCCAGCGGCTGCACGCGCGGCTCGCGACGACGAGCGTGTACGTGACGCACGACCAGATCGAGGCGATGACGCTCGCGCAGCGCGTGATCGTGATGAACCGCGGCTACGCGGAGCAGATCGGCGCGCCGGTCGACGTGTACGAGAAGCCGGCGACGGTGTTCGTCGCGGGGTTCATCGGCTCGCCCGCGATGAACCTGCTGCATGGCCGGCTGTCGGAAGACGGCGCGACCTTCACCGTCGCGGGCGGCGGTCCGGCTTTGCCGGTCGCCGGCGCGCCCGGCATCGGCAGCGAGATCGCCACCGGGCGCGACTGGGTGCTCGGCGTGCGTCCCGAACACATGACGCCGCAGCCGGGCGCGGCGCACGCGACGCTGCCGGTCGATTCGTGCGAACTGCTCGGCGCGGACAATCTCGCACACGGCCGCTGGGGCGATCACGACGTCGCGGTGCGCCTGCCGCACGCGGACCGCCC
Source organism: Burkholderia anthinoferrum (assembly GCF_002925705.1). Taxonomy (NCBI): domain Bacteria; kingdom Pseudomonadati; phylum Pseudomonadota; class Betaproteobacteria; order Burkholderiales; family Burkholderiaceae; genus Burkholderia; species Burkholderia anthinoferrum. The sequence continues at coordinate 168,802 of NZ_LFZP01000045.1, read as the reverse complement.
CGCGCGCGGCACGGCGCTGGCGGCCGCGCTGCCCGCGCACCGGCTGCATTTCTTCGATCCCGAGACCGGCAGGCGCGCCGGCTGAAACCGTTCGACCGACGGGAGACCGACGATGACGATCCGTACCGACTGGCCCTATCCGCGCGTCGTCGCCCATCGCGGCGGCGGCACGCTCGCGCCGGAGAACACGCTGGCCGCGCTCGACGAGGGCGCGCGGCGCGGTCACCGGATGGTCGAGTTCGACGCGAAGCTGTCGGCCGACGACGTGACCTTCCTGCTGCACGACGACACGGTCGACCGGACGTCGAACGGCCATGGCGCGGCGGCAGGCATGCGTTATGCGGCGCTGGCCGCGCTCGACGCGGGCGCGTGGCGCGATGCGCGCTTCGCGGGGGAGCGGATGCCGACGCTCGAGGCGGCGGCGGCGCGCTGCATCGCGCACGGGCTGGCCGCGAACGTCGAGATCAAGCCGTGCCCGGGGCGCGAGCGCGAAACCGGGCAACGCGTGGCGGCCGACGCGGCCGCATACTGGCGCGATGCCGCCGTGGCGCCGCTGCTGTCGTCGTTCTCGTTCGACGCGCTGCGACAGGCACGCGCGAGCGCGCCCACGCTGCCGCGCGGGATGCTCTACGAAGTCGTGCCGGACGACTGGCGCGCGCAGGTGATCGACGCGCTCGACTGCGTATCGTTGCACGCAGACCACACCCGGCTCGACGAACCGCTCGTTCGCGCGATCAAGCGCGCCGGATTGCGCATCCTGGTTTACACGGTGAACGACCTCGAACGGGCGCGCGAGCTCGCGCGCTGGGGCATCGATGCCGTCTGCACGGACCGTATCGACCTGATCGCGCCCGATGCGCTGGACGACATCGACATCGTCTGACCGCCACGGCGGCGGCGGCGTCCGGTGAAACCCTTGCCCGAAACGTGCCCGACGCGAAAAAACGACGCCCCGGCGGGATGCCCGCCGGGGCGTTTTGCATCGTGGAGACGTTACGCCAGGAAAATTCCGCTACAAATTGCAGCAGGATTAACCATTCCCCAAATATTCGACTACGCTTAGAAGCGATAGCCGACGTTCAGGTACGTGACGATCGGGTTCAGCGAGATGTGGGCCTTCGACGTTTCCGTCAGCGTGCCGACCGGCGTGCGGCGGGCCGTCGTGAAGGTCGCGGTCACGCTGACCGGGATGTACGAGAGCGACAGGCCGGCGAACCAGTGTTTCGTGAAGTTGTACGTGAAGCCGGCGTTGAAGACGGGCGCCCACTGGTTGCTGGTCGTCGCGCTGGTCGGGCCGCCGAGCACGCCGTTCTCGAAGCTGCCGTTCGTGATCTTCGCGCCGGTGAACCAGACGTACGTCGCGCCGATGCCGACATACGGACGGAACTTCGCGTTGGCGTCGTTGAAGTGGTAGCGAAGCAGTACGGCGGGGCTCCACTGGTACGCACGGCCGAGCACGCCGAATCTTTCGAACTGACCCTTGCCGGTGATGTCGAACTTCGGCGGTATCCCCATGACGAGCTCGGTGGAGATATGGTCGGTGACGAAGTAGCCAGCCGCGAGCCCGAGCGTATCGGCGTCGTTGATGCCGGCGCCGGTGTTGGGAATCGACTGGTTGATGGGCGTGCCGCCTACGCCATAGACGAACAGCGGGTCGCTGCTGTCCTGCGGCGAAAGGTGCAGCCAGCCGGTGCTGACGTAGAAATCGCCTGCGGATTGTGCGTGTGCCGGACCGCCCGCTAACGTGAATGCGAGCGCTGCGGCCCCCGTAATGGCCAGTTTTCGTTTCATTGTGTCTCCTCCGATCAAAGGCGTGCTCATTATGACGACTGCGTTTAAAACCAAACAAGCTCGTAAGTTAGAGTTTTCACCCTAGGATTCGCACGACCGTACGCTTCTGCGCCCTGACAGGACAGGCATTCTACGCAGGTGCGCATTTTCGGACCTCCGGGTATTTCCTAACGCGTTCAAACGGACATTCAGCATGGCACGGTTAGCACGACTCTACGTTCCCGACCAGCCGCAGCACGTGATACTGCGCGGCCTGGATCAGCAACCCGCGTTCGTCGACGACCAGGACTACGAACTCTTCATCGATTGCCTGAAGGCCGCCGCACGCGATCATCACCTGTCGGTGCATGCCTACGTGCTGCTGCCGCGCCAGGTGCAACTGCTCGTGACGCCGAGCGACGAGGCCAGCCTGCCGAAGGCGATGCAGGCCGTCGGCCGTCGCTACGTCGCGCATTTCAACCGGCGCTATTCGCGGCGCGGCACCCTGTGGGAAGGCCGCTATCGCGCGACGGTGATCGAAGGCGAGCGCTATTTCCTGCTCGCGAGCCGCGTGGTCGAGATGAGCCCGGTGCGTTCGCAGCTCGTCGCGACGCCCGAGGCCTATCGCTGGTCGAGCTACCGGCATCACGTCGGGCTCACCGTCGACAGCCTGATCACCGACCATCCGCTCTACTGGGCGCTCGGCAACACGCCGTTCGACCGCCAGCGCGCGTACAAGGAGCTGTGCGAGCAGCCGCTCGACGAGCGGCAGGCCGACCAGTTGCAGCAGGCGACGCTGAAGGGCTGGGTGCTCGGCGGCGAGAATTACCGCGAGTGGGCGGCGCGCACCGCCAACCGGCGCGTCTCGCCGTTGCCGCGCGGACGCCCCAGAAAGGTGCGCGAGAACACGCCGCCGATCCAGCAGTAATGCCGGAAAGGCGGGCCAGGAGCGGCGCTGCGGGCGCCGCTTCTTTTTGCACCAAAACGATACGTCCCCAATAAAACGGCACCGGATCGAGGCATTGGTTTAATTGGGGTTCGATCAAGCGGTTTTTGTTGCTATTCCCTTGATTCGTCGCGTATATTCCGAATTCCGGTGGCCCGGGCGAAGCTTGCCCAACCACTGTCGGCCGCGCCGTCTCCCTCGGGAAGCGGGATCGACGGCAACAAGAAAACGGTTCAACGGCCTCCAGGCCCCCTTTACGACGGTGTCCCCATGAACGACCACCAGCAGCCGCTCGCCGCGGTGCCCGCCGCACAAGGTCTGTACGACCCGCAAAACGAACACGACGCCTGCGGCGTCGGTTTCGTCGCTCACATCAAAGGCAAGAAGAGCCACGAGATCATCCAGCAGGGCCTGAAGATCCTCGAGAACCTCGATCACCGCGGCGCGGTCGGCGCCGATCCGCTGATGGGCGACGGCGCGGGCATCCTGATCCAGATTCCGGACGCGTTCTATCGCGAGGAAATGGCGAAGCAGGGCGTCGACCTGCCGCCGGCCGGCGAATACGGGGTCGGGATGATCTTCCTGCCGAAGGAAAACGCGTCGCGTCTCGCGTGCGAGCAGGAGCTCGAGCGCACGGTGAAGGCCGAAGGCCAGGTCGTGCTCGGCTGGCGCGACGTGCCGGTCGACCATGCGATGCCGATCTCGCCGACGGTCAAGGCGAGCGAGCCGCTGATCCGCCAGATCTTCATCGGGCGCGGCAAGGACATCATGGTGACGGACGCGCTCGAGCGGAAGCTGTACGTGATCCGCAAGACGGCGAGCCACCGCATCCAGGCGCTGAAGCTCAAGCACGGCAAGGAATACTTCGTGCCGTCGATGTCGGCGCGCACGGTCGTCTACAAGGGCCTGCTGCTGGCCGGCCAGGTCGGCGTGTACTACCGCGACCTGCAGGACGAGCGTGTCGTGTCCGCGCTCGCGCTCGTGCACCAGCGCTTCTCGACCAACACGTTCCCGGCGTGGGAACTCGCTCACCCGTACCGGATGATCGCGCACAACGGCGAGATCAACACCGTGAAGGGCAACGTGAACTGGCTGAACGCGCGTACCGGCGCGATCGCGTCGCACGTGCTCGCCGACGATCTGCCGAAGCTGTGGCCGCTGATCTACCCGGGCCAGTCGGACACCGCCTCGTTCGACAACTGTCTCGAGCTGCTGGTGATGGCCGGCTACCCGCTCGTGCACGCGGTGATGATGATGATCCCGGAAGCGTGGGAACAGCACACGCTGATGGACGAGAACCGCCGTGCGTTCTACGAATATCACGCCGCGATGATGGAGCCGTGGGACGGCCCGGCCGCGATCGCATTCACCGACGGCCGCCAGATCGGCGCGACGCTCGACCGTAACGGCCTGCGCCCGGCGCGCTACATCGTGACCGACGACGACCTCGTCATCATGGCGTCGGAAGCCGGCACGCTGCCGATCCCCGAATCGAAGATCGTCAAGAAGTGGCGCCTGCAGCCGGGCAAGATGTTCCTGATCGACATGGAACACGGCCGCATCATCGACGACAAGGAACTGAAGGACAACCTCGCGAACGCGAAGCCGTACAAGAGCTGGATCGACGCCGTGCGCATCAAGCTCGACGAGATCGAGCCGAAGGCCGAGGAAGTCGCGGCCGGCCGCACGCAGGGCGCCGCGCTGCTCGACCGCCAGCAGGCGTTCGGCTACACGCAGGAAGACCTGAAGTTCCTGATGGCGCCGATGGCGCAGCAGGGCGAGGAAGCCGTCGGTTCGATGGGCAACGACTCGCCGCTCGCGGTGATGTCGAACAAGAACAAGACGCTCTATCACTACTTCAAGCAACTGTTCGCGCAGGTGACGAACCCGCCGATCGACCCGATCCGCGAGAACATGGTGATGTCGCTCGTGTCGTTCATCGGCCCGAAGCCGAACCTGCTCGACACGAACAACATCAACCCGCCGATGCGGCTCGAAGTGTCGCAGCCGGTGCTCGACTTCAAGGACATCGCGAAGATCCGCGCGATCGACCAGTACACGGGCGGCAAGTTCAGCGCATACGAGCTGAACATCTGCTATCCGGTCGCGTGGGGCAAGGAAGGCATCGAGGCGCGCCTCGCGTCGCTGTGCGCGGAAGCCGTCGACGCGGTGAAGTCGGGCTACAACATCCTGATCGTGTCGGACCGCAAGACGGATGCCGAGCACGTCGCGATTCCGGCGCTGCTCGCCACGTCGGCGATCCACACGCACCTCGTCCAGCAAGGGCTGCGCACGAGCACGGGCCTCGTCGTCGAGACGGGCTCCGCCCGTGAAACGCACCACTTCGCGCTGCTCGCGGGCTACGGCGCGGAAGCCGTGCACCCGTACCTCGCGATGGAAACGCTCGCGAAGATGGCCGAGGGGCTGCCGGGCGACCTGTCGCCGGAGAAGGCCGTCTACAACTTCACGAAGGCGGTCGGCAAGGGCCTGCAGAAGGTGATGTCGAAGATGGGCATCTCGACGTACATGTCGTACACGGGCGCGCAGATCTTCGAAGCCCTTGGCCTGTCGAGCGACCTCGTCGAGAAGTACTTCAAGGGCACGGCGTCGAAGGTCGGTGGCATCGGCCTGTTCGAAGTCGCGGAAGAGGCGATCCGCCTGCACCGCGACGCATTCGGCGACAACCCGGTGCTGCGCGACATGCTCGACGCGGGCGGCGAGTACGCGTACCGCGTGCGCGGCGAAGACCACATGTGGACGCCGGATTCGATCGCGAAGCTGCAGCACGCGACGCGCAGCAACTCGTACCAGACGTACAAGGAATACGCGCACCTGATCAACGACCAGACCAAGCGTCACATGACGTTCCGCGGCCTGTTCGAGTTCAAGGTCGAGCCGACCAGGGCGATCCCGATCGAAAACGTCGAGCCGGCGAAGGAGATCGTCAAGCGCTTCGCGACGGGCGCGATGTCGCTCGGTTCGATCAGCACCGAAGCGCACGCGACGCTCGCGGTCGCGATGAACCGGATCGGCGGCAAGTCGAACACCGGCGAAGGCGGCGAGGACGAAAAGCGCTATCGCAACGAACTGCGCGGCATTCCGATCAAGGCGGGCGAGACGCTGAAGTCGGTGATCGGCGACGAGATCGTCAGCGACATTCCGCTGAAGGACGGCGATTCGCTGCGCTCGAAGATCAAGCAGGTCGCGTCGGGCCGCTTCGGCGTCACCGCCGAGTACCTCGCATCGGCCGACCAGATCCAGATCAAGATGGCGCAGGGCGCGAAGCCGGGCGAAGGCGGCCAGCTGCCGGGCCACAAGGTGTCCGAATACATCGGCAAGCTGCGTTACTCGGTGCCGGGTGTCGGCCTGATCTCGCCGCCCCCGCACCACGACATCTACTCGATCGAGGATCTGGCGCAACTGATCCACGACCTGAAGAACGTGAACCCGAGCGCGAGCATCTCCGTGAAGCTCGTGTCGGAAGTGGGCGTGGGCACGGTCGCGGCCGGCGTCGCGAAGGCAAAGGCCGATCACGTCGTGATCGCCGGCCATGACGGCGGCACGGGCGCATCGCCGCTGTCGTCGGTCAAGCACGCGGGCACGCCGTGGGAACTCGGCCTCGCCGAAACGCAGCAGACGCTGGTGCTGAACCGCCTGCGCGGCCGCATCCGCGTGCAGGCCGACGGCCAGATGAAGACGGGCCGCGACGTCGTGATCGGCGCGCTGCTCGGCGCGGACGAATTCGGCTTCGCGACGGCGCCGCTCGTCGTCGAGGGCTGCATCATGATGCGCAAGTGCCACCTGAACACGTGCCCGGTCGGCGTCGCGACGCAGGACCCGGTGCTGCGTGCGAAGTTCAAGGGCCAGCCCGAGCACGTCGTGAACTACTTCTTCTTCGTCGCCGAGGAAGTGCGCGAGATCATGGCGCAGCTCGGCATCGCGAAGTTCGACGACCTGATCGGCCGCGCCGACCTGCTCGATACGCGCAAGGGCATCGAGCACTGGAAGGCGAAGGGCCTCGACTTCTCGCGCGTGTTCTACCAGCCGGAAGAGTGCGAGGACGTCGCGCCGCGTCACGTCGACGTGCAGGATCACGGCCTCGAGCGCGCGCTCGACCACGTGCTGATCGAGAAGGCGAAGGCCGCGATCGAGAACGGCGAGCATGTGTCGTTCATCCAGCCGGTGCGCAACGTGAACCGGACGGTCGGCGCGATGCTGTCGGGCGTGATCGCGAAGAAGCACGGCCACGACGGCCTGGCCGATGACGCGGTGCACATCCAGCTGAAGGGCACGGCCGGCCAGAGCTTCGGCGCGTTCCTCGCGAAGGGCGTGACGCTCGACCTCGTCGGCGACGGCAACGACTACGTCGGCAAGGGCCTGTCGGGCGGCCGGATCATTATCCGTCCGACCAACGACTTCCGCGGCAAGTCCGAGGAAAACATCATCTGCGGCAACACGGTGATGTACGGCGCGATCGAAGGCGAAGCCTTCTTCCGCGGCGTGGCCGGCGAGCGCTTCTGCGTGCGCAACTCGGGCGCGACGGCGGTCGTCGAAGGCACGGGCGACCACGGCTGCGAATACATGACGGGCGGCACGGTCGTCGTGCTCGGCGAGACGGGGCGCAACTTCGCGGCCGGCATGTCGGGCGGCCTCGCGTACATCTACGATCCGGAAGGCACGTTCGCGGCGAAGTGCAACAAGTCGATGGTCGCGCTCGAGCCGGTGCTGCAGCAGGCCGAGCAGGAGCGCACGGTCGACCGCGCGCTCTGGCACGCAGGCACGACCGACGAAGCGCTGCTCAAGGGGCTCGTCGAGCGTCATTTCCAGTTCACGGGTTCGCCGCGCGCGAAGTCGCTGCTGGAAAACTGGGACGCGGCGCGCCGCCAGTTCGTGAAGGTGTTCCCGCACGAATACAAGCGCGCGCTGGGCGAGATCGGTGCGAAGAAGGCGGCGAAGGAAGTGCTGGCCGCCTGAGCGACGAACGACATAGCGAATGCCGCGCGCGCCTGACGGCCGCGCGCGGCTCCCCCACCCGATACACCGAACAGAAGAGCACCTTATGGGCAAGGCAACCGGTTTTCTGGAGTTCGAACGCCGCCACGAGGCGTACGAAGCACCGCTCACGCGCGTGAAGCACTACAAGGAATTCGTCGCGGCACTGACCGACGCGGACGCGAAGGTCCAGGGCGCGCGCTGCATGGATTGCGGCATCCCGTTCTGCAACAACGGCTGCCCGGTCAACAACATCATCCCGGACTTCAACGATCTCGTTTACCGCCAGGACTGGCAGCAGGCGATCGAAGTCCTGCACTCGACCAACAACTTCCCGGAGTTCACGGGCCGCATCTGCCCGGCGCCGTGCGAAGCGGCGTGTACGCTTGGGATCAACAACGATCCGGTCGGCATCAAGTCGATCGAGCACGCGATCATCGACAAGGCCTGGGCGGAAGGCTGGGTGAAGCCGCAGCCGGCCGCGCACAAGACGGGCAAGAAGGTCGCGGTCGTCGGTTCGGGCCCTGCGGGCCTCGCCGCCGCGCAGCAGCTCGCGCGTGCCGGTCACGACGTGACGGTGTTCGAGAAGAACGATCGCATCGGCGGCCTGCTGCGTTACGGGATTCCCGACTTCAAGCTCGAGAAGTGGCTGATCGACCGCCGCATGCGTCAGATGGAGGCGGAAGGCGTGACGTTCCGCACCAGCGTGTTCATCGGCAAGGATCCGCTGCCCGAGTCGATCGGCAGCCTCGCGAAGGAAACCATTTCGCCGGACACGCTGAAGGAAGAATTCGACGCGGTCGTGATCGCCGGCGGTTCGGAAACGCCGCGCGACCTGCCGGTGCCGGGCCGCGAGCTCGCGGGCGTGCATTTCGCGATGGACTTCCTGCCGCAGCAGAACCGCGTGAACGCAGGCGACAAGCTCCCCGACCAGTTGCTGGCGAAGGGCAAGCACGTGATCGTGATCGGCGGCGGCGATACGGGTTCGGACTGCGTCGGCACGTCGAACCGTCACGGCGCGAAGCAGGTCACGCAGTTCGAGCTGCTGCCGCAGCCGCCGGAAGAGGAAAACAAGCCGCTCGTGTGGCCGTACTGGCCGATCAAGCTGCGCACGTCGTCGTCGCACGAGGAAGGCTGCGAGCGCGACTGGGCGGTCGCGACGAAGCGTCTCGAAGGCAGGAACGGCAAGGTCGAGAAGCTGATCGCGGTGCGCGTCGAGTGGAAGGACGGCAAGATGCAGGAAGTGCCGGGTTCCGAGTTCGAGATGAAGGCCGACCTCGTGCTGCTCGCGATGGGCTTCACGCAGCCGGCGGCGCCGGTGCTCGACGCGTTCGGCGTCGCGAAGGATGCGCGCGGCAATGCGCGCGCGGCGACCGAAGGCGATCGTTCGTACTACACGTCGGTCGACAAGGTGTTCGCGGCAGGCGACATGCGTCGCGGCCAGTCGCTCGTGGTCTGGGCGATCCGCGAAGGCCGCCAGTGCGCGCGCTCGGTCGATGCGTACCTGATGGGGCATTCGGAACTGCCGCGCTGAGTCGAAGCGCGAGCGGGTTTCGTGAAAGCCGGGCGTCCGAGAGGGCGCCCGGTTTTTTTTATGGTCTGCGCATGGCGGGGCCGATGTTCTTCAGCTTCCGAGGCCGGCCGCGCGCTTGTCCGCGATGCCGGCCCTCCTCGCCATTTGCCCATAGCGTCGCCTAATCTGATGACATCCGGCGTCGATTTTTCGTCATCTCAATTTCTTTCATTTTGTAATAATCCTTGAAAACTGTCATATCATGTTGCCCCTCCGGCCGCATTCGCGCGGTCGCCGCACATGACTGACCGTATTTACAAGGATTCTGGATGGAAGCATTCGTGCAAGGGCTGATCGACGCCGTCAACGGCGTGTTGTGGAACTACGTGCTGATCGCACTGCTGCTCGGCGTGGGCGCGTGGTTCACGCTGCGGTTCCGGATGATCCAGCTGAAGGCGCTGCTCCTGAGCGTGAAGCTGGTCGGCAGCAAGGGCGAGCCGGGCAGCATCTCGTCGTTCCAGGCGTTCGCGACCGGGCTCGCGAGCCGCGTCGGCACCGGCAACATCGCCGGCGTCGCGGTCGCGCTGACGGTCGGCGGGCCGGGCGCGATCTTTTGGATGTGGATGACCGCGCTCGTCGGGATGTCGTCCGCGTTCGTCGAGGCGACGCTCGCGCAGATCTTCAAGGTGTCGCACCCGGACGGCAGTTATCGCGGCGGCCCCGCGTACTACATCCAGACGGGCCTGCGCTCGCGCGGCTTCGGCGTGCTGTTCTCGCTGTCGCTGATCCTCGCGTTCGGCTTCGTGTTCAACGCGGTGCAGGCCAATGCGATCGCCGACGCGTTCCATACGTCGTTCGGCTGGAGCCGCGAGACGGTCGGCCTCGGCCTCGTGCTGCTGTCCGCACCGATCATCTTCGGCGGCATCCGCCGCATCGCGACGGTCGCGCAGGTGATCGTGCCGCTGATGGCGATCGGCTACCTCGCGCTCGCGGTCTACGCGGTCGCGACGCACATCGCGCTGGTGCCCGGCGTGATCGCGCTGATCGTGAAGAGCGCGTTCGGCCTCGAGCAGGCGGCGGGCGGCCTGACGGGCTATGCGGTCAGCCAGGCGGTCGCGATGGGCGTGAAACGCGGGCTGTTCTCGAACGAAGCCGGCATGGGCAGCGCGCCGAACGCGGCGGCGACCGCCAGCACGCGGCATCCGGTCGTGCAGGGGCTGATCCAGATGCTCGGCGTGTTCGTCGACACGATCGTGATCTGCAGCGCGACCGCGTTCGTGATCCTGCTGTCCGGCCAGTACGAGCTGGGCACCGGCATGGAAGGCGCGGCGCTCACGCAGCGCGCGATCGCGGGCCACGTCGGCGACTGGGGCGGCATCTACATGGCGTTCGCGATCTTCTTCTTCGCGTACTCGTCGGTGATCGGCAACTACGCGTATGCGGAAGGCAACGTCGAATTCATCACGAAGCGGCGCGGCGTGCTGCCGCTGTTCCGCATCGCCGTGCTCGGCATGGTGATGTTCGGCAGCGTCGGGCAACTGCCGCTCGTATGGGCGATGGCCGATACGAGCATGGGGCTGATGGCGATCATCAACCTGATCGCGATCCTCGCGCTTGGCAAGTACGCGCACGCCGCGTGGGCCGACTATCGCCGCCAGCGTGCGGCAGGCGTCGCCGATCCGGTGTTCACGCGCAACACGATCCCCGAACTCGCGCGCGTGCTGCCGGCCGACGTGTGGGGCGAGCACGGCCCGTTGCCGCAGCGTCCGGCGGCGGCCGATGTGGCGCGCGCGCCGCGCGCGGTGGCGAACGAGTCATGAACGGCGACCGGCTGCGCGTGTTCGTCGCGCTGATGCCCGATGCGGCATCGCGCGACGCGCTGCACGCGTTGCCGGTCACCCGTGGCGCGCGGCGCCCGCTGCCTGCGCAATTGCATATGACGCTCGCGTTCGTCGGCGCGATCGAACGGGCGCGGTGCGACGCGCTGGCCGCTTGCTTGCCGGCGCTCGCGGCCGAGCATGCGCTGCCGTCGATGCCGGTCGAACGGATCGCGTGGTGGCCGAGCCTGCCGCGCGCACGGCTGATCGTCGCGGAACTGGCCGCCGAACCGGCGTGCGCGGCGTTGAATGCCGCGCTGTCGGCGACGCTGCGCGAGCTTGGCGTGCCGGCCGACCGGCGGCCGTTCCGCCCGCACGTGACGCTCGCGCGGCTGCCGCACGATGCGCTCGGGCAGCCGGCGCACGGCGGTGCGGTGAAACGGCCGGTCGCGTTGCGGTTCGACGCGCTCACCCTGTTCGAAAGCCGGCTGTCGCACGAAGGTGTGTCGCATCGGCCGATCGTGTCGGTGCCGATTGCACGGGCGGACGGCGCGGCAGCGGGTTGAGCCGGACCGGCGATGCCTCGCGCGGGCCGGTCACGCTTGCGGTGATGTCGCAGCCAGGCGTGTCGCGGCATCGCGTCGCCAATGCTGCCCGAGGTCCGGGCTAGCGCCCGTAGCGCGCGAGCGTCAGCCCGGCCAGATCGATCTCCGGCGTCCGTCCGGTGACGAGATCCGCGACCACCTGTCCCGACCCCATCGACATCGCCCAGCCCGTCGAGCCGTGGCCGACGTTGAGCCAGAGGCCGTCGATTCCGCTCGCGCCGAGCAGCGGCGGGCCGTCGGGCGTCATCGGCCGGCGGCCGACCCAGAAACGCGCCGACGCGCGATCGGCCGCGTGCGGGAACCAGTCGTCGAGCACCTTCATCAGCGTATCGAGCGCCTGCTGCCGCAATGCCGCGCGGCGGTTGCCGAGCTCCGCGGTGCCGGCGACGCGCAGCGTCGGGCCGAAGCGCGTGATCGCGGTCTTCAGCGATTCGTCCATCAGCGCGGCGCACGGCGCCTTTTCATCGTCGACGACCGCGAGCGTGGCCGAGTAGCCCTTCACCGGATACAGCGGCACGTCGATGCCGTGCGGCCGCAGCAGGCCCGCGCTGTCGACGCCGAGCGCGACGACGATCGCGTCGGCGGCGAGCAGCGCATCGCGCCGGGCGGCGGCGCCTGGGCCGAGCGAGTCGACCCGCACGCCGCGCACCTTGCCGCTCGCGACATCGAGCGCGCGAATCGCGGTGCGAAACCGGAACGTCACGCCGTTCGCTTCGCACAGCGCCCGCAATTCGCGCGTGAAGCGCGCGCAGTCGCCCGCTTCGTCGTCGGGCAGGTAGATACCGCCGACGGGCGGCTGCCGCGCTCAGCGCAGGCCCGGTTCGATCGCGGTGCAGCCGGCGGCATCCAGTTCGCGAAACGCGATGCCGGCGTCGCGCAGCACCTTCAGCGCGGGCTGCGCCATCTCGACGTCGAACGCGCCGCGCAGCAGTTGCAGGTAGCCGCGGCTCGCGCCGTAGTCGAATGGATGACGTTCGCGAAACGCATGCAGGCACGCGCGGCTGTAATACGCGATGCGCTGCATCCGCTGCTTGTTCACGCGAAACCGCTCGAATTCGCATTCGCGCAGCCAGCGCGCGATCCAGCGCCACTGCGCGGCATCGAGCGTCGGCCGGAAGATCAGCGGCGACGCGGGCTTGAACAGATATTTGAGGATCTTGCCGGGCATCCCGGGCGCGGCCCACGGCGTCACGTAGCCGGGCGCGATCACGCCTGCGTTGCCGAGGCTCGTCGCTTGCGCGACGTCGGCCTCGCGTTCGATCACGGTGACGTCGCAGCCTGCTTCGCGCAGGTGCCAGGCGGTGGTGACGCCGATCACGCCGGCGCCGAGAACGATCACGTGCATGCGGTGTCCGGAACGAAACGGTGGCTCACGACGCGACGGCCGGATCGTCGGCGAGCGACTTGCCGCGCGTTTCCGGCAGCACGAGCGCCGCGACGATCACGAGCAGGTAACCGCCGCCCGCGACGAGGCCGATCGCCTTCACGAGCGACATCGACTGCGACAGCGCGCCGACGAGAATCGGGAAGAACGAGCCCAGCCCGCGGCCGAGGTCGTAGCAGAAGCCCTGGCCCGAGCCGCGGATCGCGCCCGGATACAGCTCCGACAGATACGCGCCGACGCCCGCGAAGATGCCCTGCACGACGATGCCGAGCGGGAAGCCGAGCAGCAGCATCGCGGTATCGGTGATCGGCAGCATCGTGTACGCCATGCCGAGCGAGAACGAGCCGACCGCGAACAGGATGAACGACGCGCGGCGGCCGAGCCGGTCGGACAGGATCGCGCCGACCACGTAGCCGACGAACGAACCGACGATCAGCACGACCAGATAGCCGCTCGTGTTGAATACCGACAGGTGGCGCACGGTTTTGAGATAGGTGGGCAGCCACGTCGTGATCGCGTAGTAGCCGCCGAGCATGCCGGTGCACAGCGCGCTGCCGAACAGCGTCGCACGCAGGTGCGGCGGCGAGAAGATCTCGAGGAAATGGCCCGACACGCGGCCTTCGTCGCGCGCGCGGCGCGTGGCCGTGTAGATGTCGGGATCGCTGACGTTGCGGCGGATGTAGAGAATCCACAGCGCGGGCACGATGCCGATCCAGAAGCACGCGCGCCACGCGACCTGCTCGGGCAGCAGCGCGAAGAACGCCCAGTAGAGGATCGCGGCCGCGCCCCAGCCGAACGACCAGCTGCTCTGCACGGTGCCGACGGCCTTCGCGCGATGCTCGGGCGAGCGGATCGTCTCGGCCATCATGATCGTCACGACCGACCATTCGCCGCCGAAACCGAAACCCTGCAGCGTGCGCGTCGCAAGGAGCTGCCAGAACGAATGCGTGAAGCCGGACAGGCACGTGAACAGCGCGAACGTCGCGATCGTCCACTGCAGCACGCGCACGCGGCCGTAGCGGTCGGCGAGGATGCCGGCGACCCAGCCGCCGATCGCCGACGAGATCAGCGAGCTCGTCGCGATCATCCCGGCCTCGCTCTTCGTCATGCCCCAGGTGGCGATCAGCGTCGGAATGAGGAACGAATAGATCATGAAGTCGAACGCATCGACCGCATAGCCGCCGAAGCCGGCATACAGCGTCCGGCGTTCGCGCGTCGATAGTTCGTTGAACCACTGGAATGCCTGCATGCTTGCCGCCCCCTGTCGCCTCGTCTGGTCCCGCGCTGCCGCGTCGCGGCTATTTTACGGGCGCGTTCTTGCGCGCCAAAAAGGCGGATGCAGGGGCGTGCGGAAAAGCAGGAGGACGAAGACGCGTCAGAGCGTCAGGCCGCCATCGACGTGGATGACCTGGCCGGTGATCTGGCGCGCCGCGTCCGACAGCAGGAACGCGATCAGCGCGGCGACGTCGCCGGGCTCGGCGATCCGGCCGAGCGGCGTCGCCTGTTCGGCCTGCGTCCACGCGGCGGCGTTGCCGGCGCTCGGCCCGTGATCCTTGCGCGTGAAGCCCGGCGCGACCGCGTTGACGGTGATGCCGTGCGCGGCGAATTCGGCGGCCGCGGTGCGCACCAGCGATTCGAGCGCCGCTTTCGCGGCGGCGGTGGCCGCGAACGGCGCATCGGCGCGGTAGCGGTGCGCGACGAACGAACTGACCGCGACGATCCGCGGTGCGGCCGACGCTTCGAGCAGCGGCCGCGCGCGGCCCGCGAGCGCGGAGAATGCGCCGGGCATCGCCGCGAAGGCGGACGCGAGCGCGCCCGCGGAAAGATCGGAAAAGGATTGCCGTGCGGCGAAACCGGCGTTCGCGACGAGTTGATCGAGCCCGCCGAAGCGCGTGGCGGCTGCGTCGACGAGCGCGGCGGCAACACCCGGCTCGCCGAGATCGCCGGTCAGCGTCAGGCATTCCGCGCCGGCCGCCGTGCACGCATGGGCGACGTCGGCGAGCCGCGCGCGTGCCGCATCGTCCGCGCCGCGCGCATGCAGCGCCAGCGCGACGCCGGGCGCCGCGAGCCGCCGCGCGAGCGCCGCGCCGATCCCCGAACCTGCGCCGGTGATCAGCGCGATCCGTGCGACGTGCGCGGCGCGTGCGCTCACGCGGCGACCTTGTCGTCGTCGTTCACGCGCTCGACGTTGATCGTGCCGACGTGGAACGCGGCGAGCGACTCGCGGTGCGCGATGCTGACGATCGCTGCCTTCGGCAGCCGTTCGGCGAACAGGTGATAGAGGCGCGCTTCGTTGTCGGCGTCGAGCGCGCTGGTCGCTTCGTCGAGGAACAGGAAGTCGGGCTTGTGCAGCAGCACGCGCGCGCCGGCCAGACGCTGCTGCTCGCCCGGCGACAGCACGCGGGTCCAGTGCGCGGTTTCGTCGAGGCGCTCGACGTAATCCTCGAGGCGGCACGCGCGCAGCGCGTCGCGGCACGCTTCGTCGCTGAACGTGTCGGGCGTCGCCGGGTAGGTGAGCGCGGCTTTCAGCGTGCCGATCGGCAAGTAGCTCGTTTGCGGCACGAACATCATCCGCGCGCCGACCGGCGCGTCGATCGCGCCGTCGCCGAACGGCCACAGGCCCGCGAGCGCGCGCATGAACGTGCTCTTGCCTGAACCGGACTTGCCGACCACGAGCCAGCGCGAGCCGGGCTCGATCGTGACGTCGCCGATGTTGGCGAGCGCGTTGCCGTTCGGCAGCGCGAGCTTGAGCGACGACGTGGACAGCTTCGCGGCGTCGATGTAGTGCAGGTTGATGCCGCCGTGCTCGGTCGCGGGCGACAGGCTTTCCTTCAGGTGCGACGTGCCCATCACGCGCTTGAATTCGCGCAGACGGTTGACGGTGGCGCGCCATTCGACGAGCGAGCCGTAACTATTGATGAACCACGAAAACGAGTCGCTGACACTACCGAAGGCCTGCGAAATCTGCATCAGTGTTCCGAACGAGAAGGCACCTGCGAAGTATGCGGGGGCCGCTGCGATCAACGGAAAGATATTCGCGACTTGGCTGTAGAAATTCAACACGAAGTTCAGCCGCATTGTGTACTTCATCAGTCGCCACCAGTTGTCACGGATTCGACCGAAAAGTTGTCGCGCATTATTGCCTTCGAAATCGGCGCCGTCATAGAACGCGATCTGTTCGGCGTTTTCTCGTACGCGAATCATACCGAAGCGAAAGTCGGCTTCGACACGCTGTTGCTGGTAGTTGATCGACACAAGCGGATGGCCGGCCCGATGCATTAGGTAAGAGCCAACTAGCGCATATATTGCAGCGACCCACACCATGTAGCCCGGAATGACGATAGACGTACCACCGATCGGAACGGTCAGCGGACCGGCCAGGGTCCACAGGATCACGGTGAATGACGCAAGCGATGCAACAGTCGACAACAGATCAAGCGACAGCGAGAGCGAAGTGGTTGCGAACGCTTGAAGGTCATCGGTGATGCGCTGGTCGGGGTTGTCGGTCAATCGGTCCCGCTCGATCCGATAGAACGCACGGTCATTCAACCATTCATCGAGGAATCGGTTAGTGAGCCATTGCCGCCAGCGGAACGAAAGCATCTGGGTCAGATAGCGGCGGAACACGAACAGAATAATGGCGCCAAACGCGATGGCACAGAATTCCAGCATCAGATGTGGAAAGTGCTGTGCATCCTTTGCCTGCAATGTGTTCGTGAATCGTCCGTACCATCCGTTGAAGCGCACGCTTAGCCATACGCTCGCGAAGTTCATTGTGATGATCGTGACCAGCAGCCCCCACGCGATTTTCCATTCGGACGACACCCAGTAGGGCTTGATGAGGCTCCATGCGGATACCGGGCGCTCGTCCTGCGGCGCGTCGGAGGCGGAGCGGACGGGATCGATCGATTGGGTCATGTGCTTCCTGATGATGAGCCGGCGCGCGGGCCGGGTGAAACCGGGGCGCGCGCCGCGATACGGCATGCCGGGGCGCGGCGCCGACTGACGGCGGGCGTCCGGATGGTCGCCCGTGCGTCTTAAACGGCACTTAAAAACCGGCGGTGACGCGGCAACCGGCCGCTCGCGCGGCCGGCCTGCGGGCATTGTGCCAGAGCGGCGCAACACGCCGGCGAATTTGCCGCAACGGGGACAGTTTGCGGCGCTTTCCGCTTTTATGGTCTAATGGCCGACGACGAAACAGGGGTGCTTCGTGACGCAGCCGGCGGATGTTCCGGGCAGCGCGGCGAGGCTGAGAAAGACCCTTCGCACCCGATCCGGGTAATACCGGCGAGGGAAGTTTCTGATCCCGCCGGGCCGCGCTGGCCGCCATCCCACATGGTCAGCGCCCGAGTCCCGCCCGGCCGGCCTTTGCTGCCGGTTTCGTCCTTTTGGGTACGCGCATTGCGCGTTACGGAAGGAATGATGACCGCACAATCTTCAGTCTTTTGCCCGGTTCCCGGCCCGATGTCGCGTGCGTTCGCATGCGGCGGCGCGCACGCGTCGACGTTCGTCGCGCGTGAGCGCGCGGAGGGCGGGCGATGAACGTCCGGGACGCACGGCCCGATTTCGCGGTGCTCGGCGGCGGCCTCGTCGGCCGCCTGATCGCATGGCGGCTCGCCGGCGACGGCCTTCGCGTCGCGCTCTACGAGCGCGGCGGCCCGGACGGCGAGCAGTCGGCCGCGTGGGTCGCGGCCGCGATGCTCGCCCCGCTCGCGGAAGCCGCGAGCGCGGAGCTGCTGATCACCGAGCTCGGCGCCGCGTCGCTCGCGCGCTGGCCGCAGTGGCTAGCGGAACTGCCCGACCCCGTCTTCTTCCAGCATCACGGCACGCTCGTCGTCTGGCATCAGGCCGACCGCGCGGAGGCGCCGCTGTTCGAGCGGCGCGTGCGTGCGAACGCGCCGGCCGAGCTGTTCGATGGCGGCTTCGTGACGCTGGCCGGTGCGCAGGTCGACGCGGCCGAACCCGCGCTCGCGGGCCGCTTCGCACGCGGGCTGCTGCTGCCGCGCGAAGGCCAGCTCGACAACCGTCAGGCGCTGCGCGCGCTGGCGGCGGGCCTCGCGCAGCGCGGCGTCGAAACGCACTGGCACGCGTCGGTCGACGACACGAACCCGCCCGCCGCGCATTTCACGATCGATTGCCGCGGGCTCGGCGCGAAACCCGCGCTGCCGGCGCTGCGCGGCATCCGCGGCGAGGTCGCGCGCGTGCATGCGCCCGGCATCGGGCTCACGCGGCCCGTGCGGCTGCTGCATCCACGCTATCCGCTGTACGTCGCGCCGAAGCAGGACGATCTCTATGTGATCGGCGCGACCGAGGTGGAGGGCGAGGACATGTCGCCCGTCAGCGTGCGTTCCGCGCTCGAACTGCTGAGCGCGGCGTTTTCCGTGCATCCGGCGTTCGGCGAGGCACGCATCCTCGAACTCAACGCGCAATGCCGGCCGACGCTGCCCGATCATCGCCCGGCCGTGATCTGGGACGGCGCGTCGACGCTCGCCGTCAACGGCCTGTACCGGCATGGCTTCATGATCGCGCCGGAAGTCGCGCAGGCGGCCGTCGCGTTCGCGCAGGCCGCGCTCGGCGGCGCGCTCGGCGATCCCGACGCGTTCGCCGCGTGGCGCGCCGCCGCCCGCTGGCCGACCCTGCTTCATCACCGTAACGACGCGCGCCAGCCGGCCTGACGCGCGCCGCCGACCGAATCCGACCGAGCCTCATGGATATCCAGATCAATCAACAGACCCTGACGCTGCCCGACGGCGCGACGGTGGCCGACGCATTGGCCGCGTACGGCGCGCGTCCGCCGTACGCGGTCGCGCTGAACGGCAACTTCGTCGCGCGCACGCAGCATGCGGCGCGCGCGCTCGCGGCGGGCGACAAGCTCGACGTCGTGCACCCCGTCGCGGGCGGCTGAGCGCCGCCGGTTCGTCCCCGCTCTTCCAGGAAAACGACATGACGTCCCCCACCTCCGCCGACGCGCTCACGCTGTACGGCGTAACCTTCGCAAGCCGCGTGCTGCTCGGCACGTCGCGCTATCCGTCGCTGCAGTCGCTGTCCGATTCGATCGCCGCGTCGCGCCCCGGAATGGTGACGGTCGCGCTGCGCCGGCAGATGACGGGCGGCACGGCCGAAGCCGGCTTCTTCGACCTGCTCAAGCGCCACGCGGTGCCGCTGCTGCCGAACACGGCCGGCTGCCAGACCGTCGCCGAAGCGGTGACCACCGCGCACATGGCGCGCGAGGTATTCGATACCGACTGGATCAAGCTCGAACTGATCGGCGACGACTACACGCTGCAGCCCGACCCGGTCGGGCTGATCGAAGCCGCGGCGCAACTGGTCAAGGACGGCTTCAAGGTGCTGCCGTACTGCACCGAGGATCTCGTGATCGGCCGGCGCCTGCTCGACGTCGGCTGCGAGGCGCTGATGCCGTGGGGCGCGCCGATCGGCACCGGCAAGGGCGTCGTGAATCCGTACGGTCTGCGCGTGCTGCGCGAACGGCTGCCGGACGTGCCGCTGATCGTCGACGCGGGGCTCGGCGTGCCGTCGCACGCGTGTCAGGTGATGGAGTGGGGCTTCGACGGCGTGCTGCTGAATACGGCCGTGTCGCAGGCCACGCACCCGGAAATCATGGCGCGCGCGTTCGCGCAGGGCGTCGAGGCGGGCCGCGCCGCGTATCTCGCCGGCCCGATGGATGCGCGCGAGACCGCGCACGCGAGCACGCCGGTCGTCGGGATGCCGTTCTGGCACCAGGACGGGGGCGGCGCATGAGCGCGCGCTTCGCCGATGCGTTCTGGCCGCCCGCCGACGAACTGGCCGAAGCGGCCGAGCGGATTCGCGCACGGCTCGGCGACTGGCCGGAGGGTGGCGCGGCGCCGTGGCGGCTCTGCGTGGCGGCGCCCGACGTGCCGGCCGACGGCGACGTGCTGATCGTGTCGGCGGGCGACCGTGCCGCGCAGGCGCGTGCGTCGGCCGTGTCGCGGCCTGCGTCGCCGGACGCGGTGGCGATCGAATTCGACGAGGGCGGCGCCGTGCTGCATGCGGCCGGCGTGCGCTACGCGCTCGACGCCGCGCATCCGCTCGCGGACGACTGGATCGCGGCGCTCGCCGCGTTCCTCGATTGCGGCTTCGCGCCGGTCGACGCGCTGGTGCTCGCGCTGGCGTGGCGTGACGGCGACGAGACGCGCGCCGCCGACGCATGGCCGGTCGATGCCGCGCGATTCCCGCGTGTCGCCGGGCTGCCGCCTGCGCCGGAACCGGCGTTCGCGCCGTGCCCCGCGCGGCTCGGCCTCTATCCGGTCGTGCCGAGCGCCGCATGGGTCGAGCGCGTGCTCGACGGCGGCGCGCGAACCGTGCAATTGCGCGTGAAGGATGCGGCGCCGGACGCGCTGCGCCGGGAAATCGCGCGCGCGGTCGCGGCGGGGCGCCGCTATCCCGATGCGCGCGTGTTCATCAACGATCACTGGCAGATCGCAGTAGAAGAAGGCGCGTACGGCGTCCATCTCGGCCAGGAGGACCTCGAAACGGCCGACCTGGCCGCGATCGCGCGCGCGGGCCTGCGGCTCGGACTTTCGAGCCACGGTTATTATGAGATGTTGCGCGCGCTGCACGCGCGGCCGAGCTATCTCGCGCTCGGCCCCGTGTACGCGACCGCGACGAAGGCCGTCGCCGCGCCGCCGCAGGGCCTCGCGCGGATTGCCCGCTACGCGCGCTTCGCCCGGGCGCGCGCGCCGCTCGTCGCGATCGGCGGGGTCGGGCTCGACACGCTGCCGGCCGTGCTGGGCACGGGCGTCGGCGGCGTCGCGGTGGTCAGCGCGGTCACGGGCGCGGCCGATTATCGGACGGCGCTTATTGCACTGCAGCAGTGCTTTGCCGGACAATTTGACAATCATTGACCGCAGGGCCCGGAACGGCGTCACGACATCATTCCAATGCAGGCCCTATAATTCGGCGTTCTGCGTAAAAGGACTGTCAGCTCCGTGAGCCCCACTCCTACCGAGACCCTGCTGGAACTTCGCGACGTCGACTTCGGCTATGGCGACCGCCTCGTCCTGTCCAACCTGAACCTGCGCTTCGGGCGCGGGCAGGTCGTCGCGGTCATGGGCGGCTCGGGTTGCGGCAAGACCACCGTGCTGCGCCTGATCGGCGGCCTCGTGCGTGCGCGCCGCGGCCAGGTGCTGTTCGACGGCGCCGACGTCGGCGCGCAAACGCGCGACGGCCTGTACGCGCTGCGCCGCAAGATGGGCATGCTGTTCCAGTTCGGCGCGCTGTTTACCGACATGTCGGTGTTCGAGAACGTCGCGTTCGCGCTGCGCGAGCATACCGACCTGCCCGAAGACCTGATCCGCGACCTCGTGCTGATGAAGCTCAACGCGGTCGGGCTGCGCGGCGCGCGCGACCTGATGCCGTCCGAGGTGTCGGGCGGGATGGCGCGCCGCATCGCGCTGGCGCGCGCGATCGCGCTCGATCCGCAGCTCATCATGTACGACGAGCCGTTCGCGGGCCTCGATCCGATCTCGCTCGGCATCACCGCGAACCTGATCCGCACGCTGAACCAGGCGCTCGGCGCGACGTCGATCCTCGTCACGCATGACGTGCCGGAATCGTTCGCGATCGCCGACTACGTGTATTTTCTGGCCAATGGCGGCGTGCTCGCGCAGGGCACGCCCGACGAGCTGCGCGCGTCGACCGATCCGAGCGTGCGGCAATTCATCGACGGCGCGCCGGACGGCCCGTTCAAATTTCATTACACGAGCCCGCCGCTGGCAGCGGATTTCGGGCTCGGCGGAGGGCGCGCATGATCAGCGCGATCGGACGTTACGTCATCGGCGGCCTCGAGCGGGCGGGCTACGGCACGCGCCTGTTCGTGCGCCTCGTGCTGGAATTCTTCCCGCTGCTGCGCCGGCCGCGGCTCGTCACGAAGCAGATCCACTTCCTCGGCAACTATTCGTTCGTGATCATCGCCGTGTCGGGGCTGTTCGTCGGCTTCGTGCTCGGCCTGCAGGGGTATTACACGCTGAACCGCTACGGTTCCGAGCAGGCGCTCGGCCTGCTGGTCGCGCTGTCGCTCGTGCGCGAGCTCGGGCCGGTCGTCACCGCGCTGCTGTTCGCGGGCCGCGCGGGCACGTCGCTCACGGCCGAGATCGGCCTGATGAAGGCCGGCGAGCAACTTACCGCGCTCGAGATGATGGCGGTCGACCCGATCAAGAACGTGATCGCGCCGCGCATGTGGGCCGGCATCATCGCGATGCCGCTGCTGGCCGCGATCTTCAACGCGGTCGGCGTGCTCGGCGGTTACTTCGTCGGCGTCGTGCTGATCGGCGTCGATCCGGGCGCGTTCTGGTCGCAGATGCAGGGCGGGGTCCAGGTGTGGGCCGACGTCGGCAACGGCGTGATCAAGAGCATCGTGTTCGGGTTCGCCGTGACCTTCATTGCACTGTTTCAAGGGTATGAAGCGAAGCCCACGCCCGAAGGCGTGTCGCGCGCGACCACCAAGACGGTCGTGTTCGCGTCGCTCGCCGTACTCGGCCTCGATTTCCTGCTGACCGCGCTGATGTTCAGCTAAGCCTCAGCCAAGCCAAATTTTGGGATGACGATGAAAAAGACTGCTCTCGACTTCTGGGTCGGCCTGTTCGTGGTGGTGGGCTTCCTCGCGGTGCTGTTCCTGGCGCTGAAGGTCGGCAACATGAGCTCGCTGTCGTTTCAGCCGACCTACTCGGTGAGAATGAAATTCGACAACATCGGCGGTCTGAAGCCGCGCGCGGCCGTGAAGAGCGCGGGCGTCGTGGTCGGCCGCGTGAAGTCGATCGGGTTCGATACCAACACCTACCAGGCGGTCGTCACGATCGACGTCGACGGTCAGTATCAATTCCCGAAGGATTCGTCGGCGAAGATCCTGACGTCCGGCCTGCTCGGCGAGCAATATATCGGCCTCGATCCGGGCGGCGACACCGAAATGCTGAAGGCCGGCGATACCATCACGATGACGCAATCGGCGATCGTGCTCGAGAACCTGATCGGCCAGTTCCTGTACAGCAAGGCCGCCGACGCGGGCGGCGCGAAGCCGGCAGCCGGGGCACCGGCGGCGCCCGCCGCGCCCGCGCCGGTGGCGGTGCCGGCGTCCGCGGTGTCCGGCGCTGCAGCCCAATAACCACACGAGAGAAAGACAAGAGGGTAATGACCATGCACACGATCCGCATCAGGCACGCCGCGCTGGCGGTTGCGGCAGTCGCCGCGTTGAGCGGCTGCGCGACCGTGCAGACGCCGACCAAGGGCGATCCGCTCGAAGGCTTCAACCGGACGATGTACAAGTTCAACGACACGGTCGACACGTACGCGCTGAAGCCGGTCGCGAAGGGTTACCAGTACGTGGTGCCGCAGCCGGTGCGTGACAGCGTGACGAACTTCTTCTCGAACATCGGCGACGTCTACATCGCGGCGAACAACATCGTGCAGTTGCGGATCGCCGACGGCGTCGGCGACATCATGCGCGTCGTGATCAACACGGTGTTCGGCGTCGGCGGCCTGTTCGACGTCGCGACGATCGCGAAGCTGCCGAAGCACACGGCCGACTTCGGGATCACGATGGGCCGCTACGGCATGCCGTCGGGCCCGTACCTCGTGCTGCCGCTGCTCGGCCCGAGCACGCTGCGCGACACGGCCGGCCTCGGCGTCGACTACGTCGGCAACCCGCTCACCTACGTGAAGCCGGACGGCCTGAGCTGGGGCCTGTTCGGCGTGAACCTCGTCAACACGCGCGCGAACCTGCTCGGCGCGGGCGACGTGCTGGATGCCGCGGCGCTCGACAAGTATTCGTTCGTGCGCAATGCGTATCTGCAGCGCCGCCAGATGCTGATCAGCAACGCGCGCGGCGAGGCCGCCGCGACGTCGAGCAACGACGCGCTGCCGAAGTACGACTTGCCGGAAGACGGCGCGGCACCGGCGGCAGCCGGCGCGGCCGGTACGGCGGGCGCGGCGGCGGTGGGCGGGGCGGCGCCGGCGGGCGCATCGGGCGCGGCGGTTGCCGCGCCGGCCTCGGGCACGGCCGAAGCGCCGAACCCGGCCAGCGAGACGAACGTACCGGCGATGCAGGTGGCGCCGCCGTCGCCGGGCGGGCTCCGGTTCCCGAGCATCCGGCTGCACTGACGGGCTTACATTCGTTACAGCCGGAAACGATTCAGTCGGTAGCGTAGGCGAACTTGCGCGTAAGCTACCTGCTCCAACCTTCGCATCGACTCATTCATGCAGGCCACTATGATGAAAAAACTGTTCCTGATCCCCGTTTTCGCGGCGCTGTTCTCGTTCGGCGGCGCAGCTCACGCGCAAGTCGACCAGTCGAACCCGCAAGCGCTGATCAAGACGGCGACGCAGCAGGTCCTCGACGAAGTCAAGCAGCAGACGATCAAGCAGGGCGACACCAACCGCATCATCTCGATCGTCAACAAGGACATCCTGCCGTACACCGATTTCCGCCGCACGACGCAGCTCGCGATGGGCCGCAACTGGCGCACGGCGACGGCCGAGCAGCAGCAGCAGGTTCAGGAGCAGTTCAAGCTGCTGCTGATCCGCACGTATTCGGGCGCACTCGCGCAACTGAAGCCCGACCAGCAGATCCAGTACCCGCCGTTCCGCGCCGATCCGGCCGATACCGACGTGGTGGTCAAGACGGTCGCGATGAACAACGGCCAGCCGGTCCAGATCGATTACCGCCTGTACAAGACGGCGAACGGCTGGAAGGTGTACGACCTGAACGTGCTCGGCGCATGGCTGATCCAGACGTACCAGCAGCAGTTCAACGAGAAGATCCAGCAAAGCGGCGTGGACGGCCTGATCAAGTTCCTGACGCAGCGCAACCAGGAGCTTGCCGCGGGCAAGCAGGCGTCGTGAGCGGCTTCGAAGCCGGCTCCTCGCTGACCGTCGCGAGCGCGAAGTCCGCGCTCGCGGACGGTCTTGCGCGCATCGGCGCGGGCGCGACCGCCGTCGATTGCGCGGCGCTCGCGCAGTTCGACTCGTCCGCGCTCGCCGTGCTGCTCGCATGGCAACGTGCCGCCAAGGCGCGCGGCGTGGCCCTCGACATCCTCAATCTCCCTCCGAAGCTCGCCAGCCTCGCGCGCGCCTACGGCGTCGACGCGCTCATCGAAGGCGCCGGGCGACATTGACCCTGTCCGACCGAAGCCTGCCGCGCCAGCCGGCGCGCGCACGCTTCAGGCCGCGCGCCGTCGGCGCCGGCTCCCCCAGCCGGTTTGCCCTATAATCAAGCGTTTTGCGGGGCAGCCAATCGGCGTCCGGCCCCCATTTTCTTTCGCAGCAAGCACAGAATAGGCGTCGCGGCCGTTGCGTCGCGCACAGTCATGTCAGCCATAGAAATCCGTCACGTCAAGAAGCGCTACAAGTCGCTTCAGGCGCTCAAGGGCGTCAGCCTGTCGGTCGAGGAAGGCGAGTTTTTCGGTCTGCTCGGCCCCAACGGCGCAGGCAAGACCACGCTCATCAGTATCCTCGCCGGGCTCGCCCGGGCCGACGAAGGCAGTATCTCGGTGCGCGGTCACGACGTCGTCCAGGACTTCCGCAACGCGCGCCGCGCCCTCGGCGTCGTTCCGCAGGAACTCGTTTTCGACCCGTTCTTCACCGTCCGCGAGACGCTGCGGATCCAGTCCGGCTATTTCGGGCTGCGCCGCAACGACGACTGGATCGACGAAGTGATGGCCAATCTCGATCTGACCGAGAAAGCCGACGCGAACATGCGTGCGCTGTCGGGCGGGATGAAGCGCCGCGTGCTCGTCGCGCAGGCGCTCGTGCACCGGCCGCCCGTGATCGTGCTCGACGAGCCGACCGCCGGCGTCGACGTCGAATTGCGCCAGACGCTGTGGAAATTCATCTCGCGCCTGAACCGCGAGGGTCACACGATCGTGCTGACCACCCATTACCTCGAGGAAGCCGAGTCGCTGTGCGACCGTATCGCGATGCTGCGCCGGGGCGAAGTCGTCGCGCTCGACCGCACCGACGCGCTGCTGCGCCGCTTCGCGGGGCTGCAGCTGTACCTGCGGCTCGCGACGGGCGCGCTGCCGGCCGAGCTGCGCGGGCTGGAGACCGATCCGGCCGCGCGCGCGCCGGGCGAGCACCTGCTGCGCCTCGCGAGCTACGACGAGGTCGAGCGTATCCTCGCGCAATGCCGCGCGGCCGGCTGCACGTTCGACGAGATCGAGGTCCGCAAGGCCGACCTCGAGGATGTGTTCGTCCAGGTGATGAACGGGGCCGAGGTGATCGAGGGTCTGGCATGAATCAACACTCCCCACGCGAACTGCGTTCGCTGCCGCTCGAAGGGGCGGCCCGGCGCGTGCCGGGAAGCGGGTTTCGGACGCTGTTCTACAAGGAACTGCTGCGTTTCTGGAAGGTGTCGTTCCAGACGGTGCTCGCGCCGATCGTCACGGCGTTGCTGTACCTGACGATCTTCGGCCACGCGCTGTCGGGCCGCGTCGAGGTGTATCCGGGCGTCGAGTACGTGAGCTTTCTCGTGCCGGGCCTCGTGATGATGAGCGTGCTGCAGAACGCGTTCGCGAACAGCTCGTCGTCGCTGATCCAGTCGAAGATCACCGGCAACCTCGTGTTCATGCTGCTGCCGCCGCTGTCGTACCGCGACATCTTCGGCGCCTACGTGCTCGCGTCCGTCGTGCGCGGGCTCGCGGTCGGCACCGGCGTGTTCGTCGTGACGATCTGGTTTATCCCGATGCACTTCGCGGCGCCGCTGTTCATCATGGCATTCGCGCTGCTCGGCTCGGCGATCCTCGGCACGCTCGGCCTGATCGCCGGGATCTGGGCCGAGAAGTTCGACCAGCTCGCCGCGTTCCAGAACTTCCTGATCATGCCGCTGACGTTCCTGTCCGGCGTGTTCTATTCGACGCATTCGCTGCCGCCCGTGTGGCGCGAGGTGTCGCGTCTCAACCCGTTTTTCTACATGATCGACGGCTTCCGTTTCGGGTTCTTCGGCGCGTCCGACATCAACCCGTTCGCGAGCCTCGCGATCGTCACCGGTTTCTTCGTGCTGCTCGCGCTGATCGCGATGCGGCTGCTCGCGACCGGCTACAAACTGCGTCATTGATATCGACAGGCCGCGGCCGCCCCACGGGCGGCGCGCGCCGACAGGAGCCTTACACCATGTTGCCGACTCCCGAACAGGTCAAGCAATACATCGCCGGCGGTCTCGCCTGCACGCATCTGGAAGTCGAAGGCGACGGCCAGCATTTCTTCGCGACGATCGTGTCGGCGGCCTTCGAAGGCAAGCGGCCGATCCAGCGGCACCAGCTCGTCTATGCGGCGCTCGGCGATCGCATGAAGCAGGAAATTCACGCGCTCAGCATGAAGACGCTGACGCCCGCCGAATGGCAGAACGCATAAACGGAAATCACTGAGTGCAAGTCACCGTCAACGAGCGCGACGCCGTCCAGAGCGTCGCCACGGCACACCCGGCCGCCAACGGGGAATCGCAGGGACAGGGGATGGACAAACTCGCGATCGAAGGCGGCAACCGCCTGTCCGGCGAGATCGTCGTGTCGGGCGCGAAGAACGCCGCGCTGCCGATCCTGTGCGCGGGGCTGCTCAGCGCCGAGCCGGTCGAGCTCGACAACGTGCCGAACCTGAAGGACGTGCGCACGACGCTGAAGGTGCTGAACCAGATGGGCGTGAAGAGCGAGACCGACGGCTGCCGCGTGCAGCTCGACGCGTCGCGCGTCGACAACCTCGTCGCGCCGTACGAGCTCGTGAAGACGATGCGCGCGTCGATCCTCGTGCTCGGGCCGCTGCTCGCGCGCTTCGGCGAGGCGAAGGTGTCGCTGCCGGGCGGCTGCGCGATCGGCGCGCGGCCGGTCGACCAGCACATCAAGGGCCTGCAGGCGATGGGCGCGGAAATCAGCATCGAGCACGGCTTCATCGAAGCGCGCGCGAAGCGCCTGAAGGGCGCGCGCATCGTGACCGACATGATCACGGTGACGGGGACGGAAAACCTGCTGATGGCCGCGACGCTCGCCGACGGCGAGACGGTGATCGAAAACGCCGCGCGCGAGCCGGAAGTGAGCGATCTCGCACACTTGCTGGTCGCGATGGGCGCGAAAATCGACGGCATCGGCACCGACCGCCTCGTGATCCAGGGCGTCGAGCGGCTGCACGGCGCGCGCCATGCGGTGATCCCCGACCGTATCGAGGCCGGCACGTTCCTGTGCGCGGTCGCGGCCGCCGGCGGCGACGTGATGCTGACGGGCGTGCGCCCGCACATCCTCGACGCGGTGATCGACAAGCTGCGCGAAGCCGGCGTGTCGATCGAGGAAGGCGACAGCTGGCTGCGCGTGAAGATGGACCGCCGCCCGCAGGCGGTGACGATCCGCACGTCGGAATACCCGGCGTTCCCGACCGACATGCAGGCGCAGTTCATGGCCCTCAATACGGTCGCGACGGGCACCGCGCAGGTCGTCGAAACCATTTTCGAGAACCGCTTCATGCACGTGCAGGAGCTGAACCGGCTCGGCGCGAACATCACGATCGACGGCAACACGGCGCTCGTGACGGGCGTCGACAAGCTGTCGGGCGCGAACGTGATGGCGACCGACCTGCGTGCATCGGCGAGCCTCGTGATCGCCGGGCTGCGCGCCGACGGCGAAACGCTCGTCGACCGCATCTATCACCTGGACCGCGGCTACGACCGCATGGAAGCCAAACTGACCGCCGTCGGCGCGAACGTGCGCCGCCTTTCCGGGAGCCAAGCATGAGCGCGCCGCTGACCCTCGCCCTGTCGAAGGGCCGGATTTTCGAGGAAACCCTGCCGCTGCTGGCCGCCGCCGGCGTGCAGGTGGCCGAGGATCCGGAAACGTCGCGCAAGCTGATCCTGCCGACGACCGATCCGAACCTGCGCGTGATCATCGTCCGCGCGAGCGACGTGCCGACCTACGTGGAATACGGCGCGGCCGATTTCGGCGTGGCCGGCAAGGACGTGCTGGTCGAGCACGGCGGCTCGGGCCTGTACCAGCCGATCGATCTGAACATTGCGCGCTGCCGGATGTCGGTGGCCGTGCCGGCCGGCTTCGACTACGCGAACGCGGTGCGCCAGGGCGCGCGCCTGCGGGTCGCGACCAAATACGTCGAAACGGCGCGCGAACACTTTGCCGCGAAGGGCGTGCACGTCGACCTGATCAAGCTGTACGGCTCGATGGAGCTCGCGCCGCTGGTCGGCCTGGCCGACGCGATTGTCGACCTCGTCAGCTCGGGCGGCACGCTGAAGGCGAACAATCTGGTCGAGGTCGAGGAGATCATGGCGATCTCGTCGCGCCTCGTCGTGAACCAGGCCGCGCTGAAGTTGAAGCGCGCGGCGCTCAAGCCGATCCTCGACGCGTTCGAACGCGCGTCGCAGAATGGCGGTTGAGCGCATCACCGTAACGGAACTCCCATGTCCATCACCATCCGCAAGCTCGATTCGACGAACGAAGGCTTCGGCGCCGCGCTGCGCGCCGTGCTCGCGTTCGAGGCGAGCGAAGACGAAGCGATCGAGCAATCGGTCGCGAAGATCCTCGCCGACGTGAAGTCGCGCGGCGACGCCGCGGTGCTCGAGTACACGAACCGCTTCGACCGGCTGAGCGCGACGAGCGTCGGCGCGCTCGAACTGCCGCAGGACGCGCTGCAGACGGCGCTCGACGGCCTCGCGCCGAAGGCGCGCGCGGCGCTGGAAGCCGCCGCCGCCCGCGTGCGCGCGTACCACGAGAAGCAGAAGATCGAGTGCGGCACGCATAGCTGGCAGTACACGGAAAGCGACGGCACGGTGCTCGGCCAGAAAGTCACGCCGCTCGACCGCGTCGGCCTGTACGTGCCGGGCGGCAAGGCCGCGTATCCGTCGTCGGTGCTGATGAACGCGATTCCGGCGCGCGTCGCCGGCGTCGGCGAAATCGTGATGGTCGTGCCGACGCCGGACGGCGTGAAGAACGACCTCGTGCTGGCCGCGGCGCTGCTCGGCGGCGTCGATCGCGTGTTCACGATCGGCGGCGCGCAGGCGGTCGGCGCGCTCGCGTACGGCACGCAGACGGTGCCGACCGTCGACAAGATCTGCGGCCCCGGCAACGCGTACGTCGCGTCGGCGAAGCGCCGCGTGTTCGGCACGGTCGGCATCGACATGATCGCCGGGCCGTCGGAAATCCTCGTGCTGTGCGACGGGACGACCGATCCGAACTGGGTCGCGATGGACCTGTTCTCGCAGGCCGAGCACGACGAACTCGCGCAATCGATCCTGCTGTGCCCCGACGGCGCGTTCCTCGAGCGCGTCGAGAAGGCGATCGACGAGCTGCTGCCGACCATGCCGCGCCAGGACGTGATCCGTGCGTCGCTCGAAGGCCGCGGCGCGCTGATCAAGGTGCGCGACATGGCCGAGGCGTGCCGGATCGCGAACGACATCGCGCCGGAACACCTCGAAATCTCGGCGCTGGAGCCGCAGCAATGGGGCCAGCAGATCCGCCACGCGGGCGCGATCTTCCTCGGCCGCTACACGAGCGAGAGCCTCGGCGACTACTGCGCGGGCCCGAACCACGTGCTGCCGACGTCGCGCACCGCGCGCTTCTCGTCGCCGCTCGGCGTGTACGACTTCATCAAGCGCTCGAGCCTGATCGAGGTCAGCGCGGAAGGCGCGCAGACGCTCGGCGAGATCGCGTCCGAGCTCGCGTACGGCGAAGGGCTGCAGGCGCACGCGAGGAGCGCCGAGTTCCGGATGAAGGGCTGAGCGCGCAGGGTGCGCGGGGCCGGGCAGGCGCCGATGCGCCGCGCCGGCCGCCCCCGGATCGGGGCAGGGGACCAGTGCAGGGCGGCAGCCGCCGCCTTGCCGACCATTTGACGCCGGCGCGATGCACGCCGGCTTGAAACCATGACGACGCCACAAGACATCATCCGCCGCGACGTGCTCGCGATGACCAGCTATCCGGTGCCGGACGCGAGCGGGTTCGTGAAGCTCGACGCGATGGAGAACCCGTATCCGCTGCCCGAACCGCTCGCCGCGGCGCTCGGCGAGCGGCTCGCGCAGGTCGCGCTGAACCGCTATCCGGCGCCGCGCCCGGCCGCGCTGCTCGACAAGCTGCGCCATGCGATGGGCGTGCCGGCCGGCTGCGACGTGCTGCTCGGCAACGGCTCCGACGAAATCATCAGCATGATCTCGGTCGCGTGCGCGAAGCCGGGCGCGAAGGTGCTCGCACCGGTGCCGGGCTTCGTGATGTACGAACTGTCGGCGAAGTTCGCGCAACTCGAATTCGTCGGCGTGCCGCTGAAGGCCGACCTGACGCTCGACGCCGACGCGCTGCTCGCGGCGATCGCCGAGCACCGGCCTGCGATCGTCTATCTCGCGTATCCGAACAACCCGACCGGCACCCTGTACGACGATGCCGACGTCGAACGGATCGTCGCGGCCGCGCGGCACAGCCTGATCGTGATCGACGAGGCGTACCAGCCGTTCGCCGAGCGCTCGTGGCTGCCGCGCGCCGCCGAGTTCGACAACGTCGTCGTGATGCGCACGGTGTCGAAGCTCGGCCTCGCGGGCATCCGCCTCGGCTATCTCGTCGGCTCGCCCGCGTGGCTGAACGAATTCGACAAGGTGCGACCGCCGTACAACATCAACGTGCTGACCCAGGCGACCGCCGATTTCCTGCTCGACCACCTCGACGTGCTCGACGCGCAGGCGGCCGAATTGCGCGCGGAACGCGCGCGCCTCGCGCAGGCGGTGGCCGCGCTGCCGGGCGCGACGGTGTTCCCGAGTGCCGGCAATTTCCTGCTGGTGCGCGTGCCGGACGCGGCTGCCGTGTTCGATGCGCTGCTCACCGAGCGGGTGCTGGTCAAAAACGTGAGTAAAATGCATCCGTTACTGGCCGAATGCGTGCGGCTGACCGTCGGTTCTCCCGACGAAAACGCTCGCCTCCTGGCCGCCTTGAAACTCGCGCTGCCCGGTTGAGCCCAGGGCGCGGCGGCGCGCGACGATCAATCCCCATTTACATCAGACTCAATCAAGGAATTGCCATGCGTGTGGCGGAAGTCGTTCGCAATACCAGCGAAACGCAGATCCGTGTGAAGCTCGATCTCGACGGCACCGGCCAGCAGAAGCTGGCCACCGGTGTGCCGTTTCTCGACCATATGCTCGACCAGATCGCGCGACACGGTCTGGTCGATCTCGAGGTCGAAGCGCACGGCGACACGCATATTGACGATCACCACACGGTCGAGGATGTCGGCATCACGCTCGGTCAGGCCGTCGCGAAGGCGATCGGCGACCGCAAGGGCATCCGCCGCTACGGCCACTCGTACGTGCCGCTCGACGAGGCGCTGTCGCGCGTCGTGATCGACTTCTCCGGCCGGCCGGGCCTCGAATTCCACGTGCCGTTCACGCGCGCGCGGATCGGCACGTTCGACGTCGACCTGTCGATCGAATTCTTCCGCGGGTTCGTGAACCACGCGGGCGTCACGCTGCACATCGACAACCTGCGCGGGATCAACGCGCATCATCAGCTCGAGACGGTGTTCAAGGCCTTCGGCCGTGCGCTGCGCGCGGCGGTGGAGCTCGACGAGCGCGCGGCGGGGCAGATTCCGTCGACCAAAGGCAGCCTCTGAACCTCCGGACGGACGACGCCAAAGACAACCTCACGGCTTCGGCGCGGCGCGCCGGCTTGCGATGGATCTGCTCAAATCGTTCATCTCGCTGCTCGCGCTGATCAATCCGGTCGGCGCGGTGCCGTTCTTCCTGAGCCTGACGGCGCAGCAGACGGACGGCGAGCGGCGGCGCACGATCCGGATCGCATCGGTGTCGGTGTTCTGCGTGATGACGGTGACCGCGCTGCTCGGGCAGCAGATCATCAACTTCTTCGGCATTTCGGTCGGGTCGCTCGAGGTGGGCGGCGGGATCATCATGCTGCTGATGGCGATCAACATGCTGAACGCGCAGATCGGCAACACGCGATCCACGCCGGAGGAGCGCCACGAAGCCGAGCTGAAGGACAACATCGCGGTCGTGCCGCTGGCGATTCCGCTGCTCACGGGCCCCGGCTCGATCAGCACGGTGATCATCTACGCGGCGAACGCGCATCACTGGTATGAGCGGGCCGGGCTGGTCGCGATCGGCGCGGTCCTGGCTGTTCTGTGTTTCGTCGCGATGCGGCTCGCCGAGCCGATCGCGACCTGGATCGGCCGCACCGGCATCAACATCGCCACGCGGCTGATGGGTCTGATGCTGTCGGCGCTGGCGGTGGAATTCATCGTCGATGGACTGAGGGCGCTACTGCCTGCACTGAGATGAAAACTTCGATTGCGATTGTGGATTATGGGATGGGCAACCTGCGCTCGGTCGCGCAGGCGCTCAAGAAGGCCGAACCGGCCGCCGACGTGGCGATCGTCGACACGCCGGCCGCGATTCGCGCGGCCGACCGCGTCGTGCTGCCCGGCCAGGGCGCGATGCCCGACTGCATGCGTTGCCTCGGCGAATCGGGACTGCAGGAAGCGGTGATCGATGCATCGCGCACGAAGCCGCTGCTCGGCGTGTGCGTCGGCGAGCAGATGCTGTTCGACTGGAGCGCGGAAGGCGACACGAAGGGCCTGGGCCTGTTGCCCGGCAAGGTCGTGCGTTTCGAGCTGGACGGCCGGCTGCAGGACGACGGCTCGCGCTTCAAGGTGCCGCAGATGGGCTGGAACCGCGTGCGCCAGGCGCAGCCGCACCCGCTGTGGGACGGCGTGCCCGACGACGCGTATTTCTACTTCGTGCACAGCTACTACGTGACGCCGGACAACCCGGCGCACACGGTAGGCGAAACGGCTTACGGCGCGCCGTTTACGTCCGCGGTCGCGCGGGACAACCTCTTCGCGACCCAATTTCACCCGGAGAAAAGCGCGGAGGTCGGGTTGCGTCTGTATCGCAACTTCGTGCACTGGAAACCGTAAAACGTGGTGCGCGAGCCACAGTCGACCTGGCCGAACGGCCTGTCGCACGTGGCACGCTCGCTTAAGCGCCGAAAGAGTTGTACTAAACTAGCGAGACGGCGCGGCACCGGTTTGGCCGGTACGCGCCGGATTCTTTTCATTTTCCACGACGACACCCGATTGCTATGTTGCTGATTCCGGCCATCGATCTCAAAGACGGTCAGTGTGTGCGCCTGAAACAGGGCGATATGGACCAGGCCACGATTTTCTCCGAGGACCCGGCGGCGATGGCCCGCAAGTGGGTCGACCTCGGCGCACGGCGGCTCCATCTCGTCGACCTGAACGGCGCATTCGCCGGCAAGCCGAAGAATCTCGACGCGATCGAAGCGATCCTCGACGAAGTCGGCGACGAAATCCCCGTACAGCTCGGCGGCGGCATCCGCAGCCTCGAGACGATCGAGAAGTATCTCGACGCCGGCCTGTCCTACGTGATCATCGGCACCGCGGCCGTGAAGAATCCGGGCTTCCTGCAGGACGCGTGCACCGCGTTCTCCGGCAACATCATCGTCGGGCTGGACGCGAAGGACGGCAAGGTCGCGACCGACGGCTGGAGCAAGCTGACGGGCCACGAGGTGATCGATCTCGCGAAGAAGTTCGAGGACTACGGCGTCGAATCGATCGTCTACACGGACATCGGCCGCGACGGGATGCTGCAGGGCATCAACATCGACGCGACCGTGAAGCTCGCGCAGGCGGTCGGCATCCCGGTGATCGCGAGCGGCGGCCTGTCGAACCTCACGGACATCGAGAGCCTGTGCGAAGTGGAAGAGCACGGCGTCGAAGGCGTGATCTGCGGCCGGGCGATCTACTCCGGCGATCTCGATTTCGCGGCCGCGCAAAAGCGCGCGGACGAACTGAACGGCGAACTCGACAACGCGTAACCGCGGTCGTCCCGTTCGCCGGGGCTGCCCGCGGGCAGCCCCGCCGGAAGCCTCGCGCGAGGCTTCCGTAACCGGCCGTCCCAGCGCGGCATTTGGCGCAACATCATGGCTCTAGCTAAACGCATCATCCCCTGCCTGGACGTGACCGCCGGGCGTGTCGTCAAGGGCGTCAACTTCGTCGAGCTGCGCGACGCCGGCGACCCCGTCGAAATCGCCCGTCGCTACGACGACCAGGGTGCCGACGAACTCACCTTCCTCGACATCACCGCGACCTCCGACCAGCGCGACCTGATCCTGCCGATCATCGAAGCCGTCGCGTCGCAGGTATTCATTCCGCTGACCGTCGGCGGCGGCGTGCGCGCCGTCGAGGACGTGCGGCGCCTGCTGAACGCGGGCGCGGACAAGGTCAGCATGAACTCGTCGGCGGTCGCGAATCCGCAGCTCGTGCGCGACGCGGCCGACAAGTACGGCTCGCAGTGCATCGTCGTCGCGATCGACGCGAAGCGCGTATCGGCCGACGGCGAGACGCCGCGCTGGGAAGTGTTCACGCACGGCGGCCGCAAGAACACGGGCCTCGACGCGATCGAATGGGCGCGCAAGATGGCCGAGCTCGGCGCGGGCGAGATCCTGCTCACGAGCATGGACCGCGACGGCACGAAGTCGGGCTTCGACCTCGCGCTCACGCGCGGCGTGTCGGACGCGGTGCCGGTGCCGGTGATCGCATCGGGCGGCGTCGGCTGCCTGCAGGATCTCGCGGACGGCATCAAGGACGGCCGCGCCGACGCGGTGCTGGCCGCGAGCATCTTCCACTACGGCGAGCACACGGTCGGCGAGGCGAAGCGCTTCATGGCCGATCAGGGCATCCCGGTGAGGCTGTGATGAATACCGAAACGAAATCCCTGCCCGCGTGGCTCGACAAGGTCCGCTGGGACGACAACGGCCTCGTGCCGGTGATCGCGCAGGAAGCGTCGACGAACGACGTGCTGATGTTCGCGTGGATGAACCGCGAGGCGCTCGCGAAGACGGTCGAGACCCGGCGCGCGGTCTACTATTCGCGTTCGCGCAAGCGCCTGTGGTTCAAGGGCGAGGAGTCGGGCCACGTGCAGCACGTGCACGAGGTGCGGCTCGACTGCGACGAGGACGTCGTGCTGCTGAAGGTCGAGCAGGTGTCGGGCATCGCGTGCCACACCGGCCGGCATTCGTGCTTCTTCCAGAAATTCGAAGGTACGGTGGACAGCGGCGACTGGGTCGCGGTCGAGCCGGTGCTGAAAGACCCCGAACACATCTACAAATGACGCAATCGACCGAAGACACGCTGCTGCGCCTCGCGGCCGTGATCGATAGCCGCAAGGGCGGCGATCCCGATCAATCGTACGTGTCGCGCCTGTTCCACAAGGGCGACGACGCGGTGCTGAAGAAAATCGGCGAAGAGGCGACGGAAGTCGTGCTCGCCGCGAAGGACGTGCGCCAGGGCGGCGCGCCGGGCGCGCTCGTCGGCGAGGTGGCCGACCTGTGGTTCCACTGCCTCGTGATGCTGTCGCATTTCGACCTGAGCCCGGCCGACGTGATCGCCGAACTCGAGCGCCGCGAAGGCTTGTCGGGCATCGAGGAAAAAGCGCTGCGCAAGCGTCGCGAGCGCGAGGAAAACGGCGGGTGACGGGCAGGCCCCGCCGCGGTGGCAACAGTGCGGTAAGCTGTAAGAATTGTCATCCAACGGGGGTAGCATCATGAACGATACGTCGAACCAGTTTCCGACGCCGGCGGTGCCGGGCGCAGCGGATGCCGAACGCCTGAACGGGCTGCGCACGCTCACGCACGTGCTCTACGGCCTCTATGCATTTCACTGGCTGACGGGCGGCGTGACGGGCATCATTGCGATCATCATCAACTACGTGAAGCGCGGCGATGTGGCCGGTACGCCGTACGCCGATCACTTCGAGTGGCAGATCCGCACGTTCTGGCGCGCGCTGATCGCGTACGTGATCGGGTTCGCGCTGGCCTTCGTGGTGATCGGATTCGCGGTGATGTTTGTC
Organism: Burkholderia anthinoferrum; assembly: GCF_002925705.1. Taxonomy (NCBI): domain Bacteria; kingdom Pseudomonadati; phylum Pseudomonadota; class Betaproteobacteria; order Burkholderiales; family Burkholderiaceae; genus Burkholderia; species Burkholderia anthinoferrum. The sequence goes on along the minus strand of NZ_LFZP01000045.1, from coordinate 131,900 downwards.
ACATGGATCTGGACGCTGTACCGTATCATCAAGGGTTGGCTGTACCTGAACGACAACAAGACGCTCGATCCGCAGGCGTGGTTCTGACCGGCCGCGGGCGGGCGTTTGCAGGAGCAACATGAGTCACGATCCGAATTGCCTGTTCTGCAAGATCGCGGCAGGCGAGATCCCGAGCACGAAGGTGCACGAGGACGACGAATTCGTCGCGTTCCGCGACATCCGCCCGGCGGCCGACACGCACGTGCTCGTGATTCCGCGCCGGCACCTGCCGACGCTGTCGGCGGCAGGTGAGGCCGATGCGCCGATGCTCGGCCGGCTGATGCTGCTCGTCGCGCGTCTGGCCGACCAGCTCGGCGTCGCGTATACGGGCGGCGAAACGGGTTTTCGCACGGTGATCAACACGGGCCCGGGCGGCGGGCAGGAGGTCTACCACCTGCACGCGCATATCCTGGCCGGCCCGCGCCCGTGGCAGCGAATGGGTTGACGACGCGGGGCGTTTCCCCGCATCCGATAGTCGAAGCCGGCGCGTCGCCGGCGATTTGCGCCGCATGGCGGCGTGGTTGAGGAGAGGTTTCATCATGGGTGGATTGAGCATTTGGCACTGGCTGATCGTGCTGCTGATCGTCGCGCTGGTTTTCGGGACGAAGAAGCTGCGCAACATCGGCAACGACCTCGGCAGCGCCGTCAAGGGTTTCAAGGACGGCATGAAGGAAGGCGAAACGCCGGCGGATGCGCAGCAGCTGCCGCGTTCGGGCGCGGTCGACGTCAACGCGAAGGAAACGACGCGTTCCGATTCGAACAAGGCGTAACGCCGGCACGCTGACAGGCATTCTCGATGCTGGATCTCGGTCTTTCGAAGATGGCGCTGATCGGCGTCGTCGCGCTCGTGGTGCTCGGCCCCGAGCGCCTGCCGCGCGTCGCGCGTACGGCAGGCGCGCTGTTCGGCCGCGCGCAGCGGTACATCAACGACGTGAAGGCCGAGGTCTCGCGCGAAATCGAACTCGACGCGCTGCGGACGATGAAGACCGATTTCGAATCGGCCGCGCGCAATGTCGAGACGACGATTCACGACAACCTGCGCGAGCACGAGAAGGAACTGAACGACACGTGGCATTCCGCGGTCGGCGGTCTTGACGGGGCGTCCGGCGACGCCGGTTCCGTCGGTTCCGCGGGTTCCGACACGCCCGCGGCGCCGTCGTGGCGAGGCAGTTCGACCGCGCTTGCGCCGAAGCGTCGCAACTGGCGCATCAAGCAGGCGGCGACACCTGTCTGGTACAAGCGCGCGACCACCCGCCGCACGCACGTGCAGTCGGGCGCCGCGCGTGTCGCGCGCCACCAGCCGGCCAGCCTGCGCCGGCCGACGCGCTTCTTCTGAGTCGAGCGCATGCTCGCTTGTCAATCCTACCGAGGGCCGGTGTGAGCGACCCCCAGCAGAACCCGGGCGACGCCCCGGAAGAAACCTTCATTTCCCATCTCGTCGAGCTTCGCGATCGCATCATTCGCGCGGGGCTGGCCGTGATCGTCGTGTTCGTCGGGCTCGTCTACTGGGCGCCGGACATCTTCAAGCTGCTCGCGCGGCCGCTGATGGACAACCTGCCGAAAGACGGCAAGATGATCGTCACCGACGTCACCGGCTCGTTCTTCGTGCCGATGAAGGTCACGATGCTCGTCGCGCTCGTGATCGCGCTGCCGATCGTGCTGTACCAGATCTGGGCGTTCGTCGCGCCGGGGCTGTACCAGCACGAGAAGAAGCTCGTCGCGCCGCTCGTCGGCAGCAGCTACTTCCTGTTCCTGTGCGGGATGGCGTTCGCGTACTTCCTCGTGTTTCCGACGATCTTCCGGGTGATGGCGCACTACAACGCGCCGCTCGGGGCCGAGATGACGACCGACATCGACAACTACCTGAGCTTCGTGCTGGGGATGTTCATCGCGTTCGGGGTCACGTTCGAGGTGCCGATCGTCGTCGTGCTGCTCGTCCGCATGGGCGTGCTGTCCCTGAAGAAGCTGAAGGAGATGCGGCCGTACGTGATCGTCGGCGCATTCGTGGTCGCGGCGGTCGTCACGCCGCCGGACGTGTTCTCGCAACTGATGCTCGCGCTGCCGCTGATCGTGCTGTTCGAGATCGGGCTGCTGGCCGCGCGGTTCTTCGTACCGAAGAAGCCGGTGGAAGAGGGCGAGGCAGGCAACGGCGAAGCCGCGAGTTGACCGCGCCGCCGCGTGGCGCTGCGGCCAGGTCGGCGTGGGCCCGGTACCGCGGTTGGCCGCCGGCCGGTGCGTGGCATAGCCATCTTCCCGGCACCAGGCATCGTTTGAAGCAAGGTAAAAGGGCAGCCGGCCGGCTGCCCTTTTTCAATTCCGCATCGCGTCTGACCGGCAGGCGGCGTGCCGCCCGCCGACCGTCATTCGCTGTCGCTGTCCTGCTCGTCGAGTGCCTGTTTCGGCGGTGGCGGGCGCTTGCCGATCACGACGTTCACGTCGAACTGCTTGCCCTTGCGCACGACGTGCACCTTGGTGGGCGTGCCCGGCTTGATCTGCGCGACGACGTTCAGCAGCTTCGTCGTGTCGGTGATGTCCTCGCCGTTGACGCTCACCAGGATGTCGCCCGGCCGGATGCCGGCCTTGTCGGCCGGGCCGCCCTGCAGCACGCCCGCGACGATCGCGCCCGATTTCTGCTGGAGCCCGAACGACTCGGCGATTTCCGGCGTGACGTCCTGCGGCTCGACGCCGATCCAGCCGCGCGTGACCGAGCCCGTGGTGATGATGCTTTCGAGCACCGTGCGCGCGGTCGAGACCGGAATCGCGAAACCGATGCCGAGCGAGCCGCCGGAGCGCGAGTAGATCGCCGTGTTGATGCCGAGCAGGTTGCCGTTCACGTCGACCAGCGCGCCGCCGGAGTTGCCGGGGTTGATCGGCGCGTCGGTCTGGATGAAGTTCTCGAACGTGTTGATGCCGAGGTGGTTGCGGCCGAGCGCGCTGATGATGCCCATCGTGACCGTCTGGCCGACCCCGAACGGGTTGCCGATCGCGAGCACGACGTCGCCGACGCGCGACTGGTCGGAGCGCCCGAGCGTGATCGTCGGCAGGTTCGTCATGTTGATCTTCAGCACCGCGAGGTCGGTTTCGGGATCGCTGCCGATCACCTTCGCGGTGGCCGTGCGGCCGTCGGCGAGCGCGACTTCGATCTGGTCGGCGCCGTCCACGACGTGCTGGTTCGTTAGAATGTAACCTTCAGGGCTCACGATGACGCCCGAGCCGAGGTTGGCGGCCGGCTCGTCCTGCTGCTTGCGGGCGTTGCGGTCGCCGAAGAAGTAACGGAACAGCGGATCCTTCGCGCGCGGGTCGGGCGGCAGCGAGCCGTCCTTGCTGGAGAACACGTTGACGACGGCCGGCATCGCCTTCTGCGCGGCTTCGGCATACGACGTGGTTGCCGGTGCGCCGCCGATGCCCGGCGCGACTTCGCGCAGCGCGACGATCGGCGTGGCGAGCTGCTTGCCGAGCTGTCCTTGCCGTTGCAGCCATTGCGGCTTGAGCGTCACGACGATGAACATCAGCGCGAGCAGTACGGTCACCGCCTGCGCGAAGAACAGCCAGAAGCGTCTAAGCATCTGAATGGATTAGAGGTTTATATGGATCGGATCGAACTCGAATTGTACTTGAACAATACCCTTGAAACCGCGCGCTTCAAGGACTATTGCCCGAACGGCCTGCAGGTCGAGGGGCGCCGCAAGATCGAGAAGATCGCCACCGGCGTGACGGCGTCGGTCGCGCTCCTCGAAGCCGCGCTCGAATGGGGCGCGGATGCCGTGCTCGTCCATCACGGCTATTTCTGGCGCAACGAGGCGCCGCAGATCACCGGCCGCAAGTATCAGCGCCTGAAACTGCTGCTCGCGAACGACCTGAACCTGTTCGCGTTTCACCTGCCGCTCGACGCGCACCCCGAATTCGGCAACAACGCGCAGCTCGGCGAGAAGCTCGGGCTGATCGGCGAGCAGCGTTTCGGCGAAGGCGATCTCGGCTGGATGGCGACGCTGCCGATGCCCGTCACGCTCGAGCACTTCGTCGCGAAGGTCGAGCACACGCTCGGCCGCACGCCGCTCGTGCTCGGCGATCCGGACACGCAGGTGCGCCGCATCGCGTGGTGCACGGGCGCCGCGCAGAGCTATTTCGATGCGGCGATCGACGCCGGGGCGGACGTGTTCCTGACCGGCGAGGTATCCGAGTCGACCACGCACGCGGCGGCGGAAAGCGGTGTCGCGTTCGTTGCGGCGGGGCACCATGCGACCGAACGCTACGGAATCCAGGCGCTGGGGCGCCACTTGTCCGAGGAATTCGATCTCGAACACCTTTTTATCGATATTCATAATCCGGTCTGAGCGCCGGATTTGCGGCGGTGCATCGAAATTTCGCAATGTAGCATTCGCTTAAAAGCGAAATGATTTAATTGCTCCGATAGTGGGGGATAACCCTTAACTATCAAACACTTCGAAGGGATTTTCATCTCCGGGCCTTGTAAATGACGACTCCATTCGAGCAAACTAGCGGCGGAATGGAAAGTCGTGACGGAAAATCCAACTCAGAAGTGGGGCGTGTGATGCGAGACAAGGAAGAGAAACGCGTCGACAGCGGCCGCCGTACCTGGCTGATTGCGACATCCGTAGCAGGTGGCGTAGGAGGCGTCGCCACCGTCATACCTTTCGCGGCGTCGCTTGCGCCGTCCGCGAAAGCAAAAGCGGCCGGTGCGCCGGTCGAGGTCGACATCAGCGGCCTGAAGCCCGGCGAAATGGTCACCGTGCCGTGGCGCGGCAAACCCGTCTGGATCCTGAATCGCACCGATTCGATGCTGGCCGACGTCGTCAAGGCCGACAAGGAAGTGGCCGATCCGGCCACGAAATCCCCGTATTCGATGCCGTTGCCCGCGTATTGCGCGAACGAATATCGGTCGCGGGCCGATCGCAAGAACATTCTCGTCGTGATGGCCGTGTGTACGCACCTCGGCTGCACGCCTAGCCAACGCTTCACGCCGGGTCCGCAGCCGAACCTGCCGGACGACTGGCCGGGCGGTTTCCTGTGCCCGTGCCATGGTTCGACCTACGACCTCGCCGGCCGCGTGTTCAAGAACAAGCCGGCGCCTCAGAATCTCGACATCCCGCCCTACATGTTCACGTCGGCGACGACCCTCGTGATCGGCAAGGACGAGAAAGGAGAAGCGTGATGGCCGCCGACAACAACGAAGTCTCCACGACAGGTTTCACCGGCTGGATCGACCAGCGCTTCCCGTTCACGTCCACCTGGAAGAAGCACGTATCCGAGTACTACGCGCCGAAGAACTTCAACTTCTGGTACTTCTTCGGCTCCCTCGCGCTGCTGGTGCTCGTCAACCAGATCGTCACCGGCATCTTCCTGACGATGAACTACAAGCCCGACTCGATGCTCGCGTTCGCGTCGGTCGAGTACATCATGCGCGAGGTGCCGTGGGGCTGGCTGATCCGCTACATGCACTCCACCGGTGCATCGATGTTCTTCGTGGTCGTGTACCTGCACATGTTCCGCGGGCTGCTGTACGGCTCCTACCGCAAGCCGCGCGAGCTCGTCTGGATCTTCGGCTGCGCGATCTTCCTGTGCCTGATGGCCGAGGCATTCTTCGGCTACCTGCTGCCGTGGGGCCAGATGTCGTTCTGGGGCGCGCAGGTGATCGTGAACCTGTTCTCGGCGATTCCGTTCGTCGGCCCGGACCTGTCGCTGTGGATTCGCGGCGACTACGTCGTGTCCGACGTCACGCTGAACCGCTTCTTCGCATTCCACGTGATCGCGATTCCGCTCGTGCTGGTCGGCCTCGTGATCGCGCACCTCGTGGCGCTGCACGAAGTCGGGTCGAACAACCCGGACGGCATCGAGATCAAGGCGAAGAAGGACGAGAACGGCATCCCGCTCGACGGCATCCCGTTCCACCCGTACTACTCGGTGCACGATTTCCTCGGCGTGTGCGTGTTCCTGATGGTGTTCGCGCTGATCGTGTTCTTCTCGCCGGAGATGGGCGGCTACTTCCTCGAGGCGAACAACTTCGTCCCGGCGAACCCGCTGCAGACACCGCCGGAGATCGCGCCGGTCTGGTACTTCACCGCGTTCTACGCGATGCTGCGCGCGACCACCGACCCGTTCAAGATCGTGCTGATGATCGTGATCGCGCTGCTCGGCGTGCTCGCGCTGATCCGCGCGCGCGGCAAGTGGAAGATCGGGCTGCCGGTGCTGGCCGCCGCGATCGTCGTGTTCATGTACCTGACGGAGTCGAAGTTCTGGGGCGTCGTCGTGATGGGCGCGGCGGTGATCACGCTGTTCTTCCTGCCGTGGCTCGACCGCAGCCCGGTGAAGTCGATCCGCTACCGGCCGCTGTTCCACAAGGTGTTCCTCGGGATCTTCGTCGCGGCGTTCCTGACCCTCGCGTTCCTCGGCACGCGGCCGCCATCGCCGGCGGCGACGCTAATCGCGCAGGCCTGTGCGTTGATCTATTTCGCGTTCTTCCTCGGCATGCCCGTCTGGACGCCGCTTGGCACGTTCAAGCAGCCGCCGGAACGGGTGCGCTTCAAGCCCCATTAACGTGAGCGAGGAGAGAACGACATGAAGAAACTGCTTTCGACACTCGCGCTGATCGGGGCGACCGCGTGTGCGCTGCTGGCGGCGCCGGCCGTGCGGGCGGAGGGTAATTTTCCGCTCGACCGGGCGCCCGATAACACGGAAAATCTCGTTTCGCTTCAGCACGGCGCGCAATTGTTTGTAAACTATTGCCTGAACTGCCACAGCGCGAACCTGATGCGCTACAACCGTCTGACGGATCTGGGCATATCCCAGAAGGAGATCGAAAAGAATCTCCTGTTCACGACCGACAAGGTCGGGAACACGATGTCCGTCGCGATGCGGCCCGACGACGCGAAGAACTGGCTCGGCACCACGCCGCCCGACCTGTCGGTCGAGGAGCGTGCACGCGGCCGCGACTGGCTGTACACGTATCTGCGCAGTTTCTACCGCGACGATACGCGGCCGACCGGCTGGAACAACGCGGTGTTCGAGAACGTTGGCATGCCCCATGTGTTGTGGCAGTTGCAGGGGCAGCGCGTAGCCAAATTCGAAGACAAGACGGACGAGGAGACGGGCGAGAAGGCCCACGTGCTCGTCGGCTTCCAGCAGGTCACGCCGGGCACGCTTTCGTCGCCTGACTATGACGCTGCGGTGGCCGACCTGGTGGCCTATATGACATGGATGTCCGAGCCGGCCCAGCAGACCCGCAAGCGCCTTGGCGTGTGGGTGCTGATCTTTCTCGGTGTCCTGACTTTCCTGGCCTGGCGGCTGAATGCCGCGTACTGGAAAGATATCAAGTAAACACGCCTGACCGGCGTGGGGCCGGCGCAAGGCGGAACCCGTGAAAGGGGTTGCGCCGCGTGCCGGCCCTCGGCTTTTTTGAGGAAACGCAAATATGATGGTTCTGTATTCCGGCACAACTTGCCCGTTCTCCCAGCGTTGCCGGCTGGTGCTGTTCGAGAAGGGCATGGACTTCGAAATCCGCGACGTCGACCTGTTCAACAAGCCGGAAGACATTTCGGTGATGAACCCGTACGGTCAGGTGCCGATCCTCGTCGAGCGCGACCTGATCCTGTACGAATCGAACATCATCAACGAGTACATCGACGAGCGCTTCCCGCATCCGCAACTGATGCCGGCCGACCCGGTGCAGCGCGCCCGCGCGCGTCTGTTCCTGCTCAACTTCGAGAAGGAACTGTTCGTCCACGTCAGCACGCTCGAGAACGAGAAGGGCAAGGCGGCGGAGAAGAACCACGAGAAGGCACGCCTCGCGATCCGCGATCGCCTGACGCAGCTCGCGCCGATCTTCGTGAAGAACAAGTACATGCTCGGCGAAGAGTTCTCGATGCTCGACGTCGCGATCGCGCCGCTGCTGTGGCGCCTGGATCACTACGGCATCGAGCTGTCGAAGAACGCCGCGCCGCTGATGAAGTATGCCGAACGGATCTTCAGCCGTCCGGCCTACATCGAAGCACTGACGCCGTCCGAAAAGGTCATGCGTCGCTAATGTTGCAATGAAGGCATGACGGAGCGGTGGCGCGGCGTGCCGCGCGCCCGCTCCGGGTTCGAGGATTGTGATGCAAGAGATTTCAACGAAGCCGTATCTGCTGCGCGCGTTGTACGAGTGGTGCACCGATAACGGTTACACGCCGCATATCGCGGTGAGGGTCGACAACTCGACGCGCGTGCCGCGTCAGTTCGTGCGTGACGGCGAGATCGTGCTCAACATCAGCTTCGAGGCGACGAGCCAGTTGCAGATGGGCAACGAGTGGATCGAGTTCACGGCCCGGTTCTCCGGGAAGGCGCACAAGATCGAGATTCCGGTGGCCAACGTGCTCGCGATCTATGCGCGCGAGAACGGGCAGGGCATGGCGTTCCAGGTCGATGCGGTCGCGGGCGAAGGCGAGGATTCGGGCGCGTTCGACGATGACGCCGCGTCGGCCGATGATGCGCCGCGTGACGAGTCCGTATCGCCGTTGGCGCCCGTCGCCGACAGCGGCGCGAACGAGGAACCGTCCGAAGGCGCCGACGAACCGCCGAAAACCGACGGCGACGGCTCGAAAGGCGGGAGCAGACCTCGCCTCAAGATCGTGAAATGAGGTAGAATCTCGCGCTACGCCGGCTTAGCTCATCTGGTAGAGCAGTTGATTTGTAATCATCAGGTGGCGGGTTCGAGTCCTGCAGCCGGCACCAAACACTAGTTTCAAGTAGTACCCGGAAGTCCCAAAACCCGCGTCCAGCCTAGCGCTGACGCGGGTTTTTTGTTTCAGGACGTCCCGTGAGGGGCCGGGGCATCCCCAAAATTTGGGGGTAAGATTCGGGGTATGACTTCCGGGATTTGGGGGTATGCCGTACCCCCGACGAACAATGAAAACCAAACCTCTTACCGACGCCAAGTGCCGCAACGCTAGATTCGATGAGGCCGGGGGAAACAAACTCTTCGACGGCGGCGGCCTGTATCTCGATCTGCGCTCCAGTGGTTCGAAGAAATGGCGGCTCAAATACCGGTTCAATGGCAAAGAAAACCTGCTGACGTTCGGCGACTATCCCTCGACGTCGCTCGCTGATGCTCGGTTGAGGCGTGACGAAGCGAAGCGGCTGTTAGCGGAAGGGAAGAACCCTGCGTTCGAGCGTGACGTCGAGAAGCAGACGCGCGCCATTGCCGCACAGAACACCTTCGAGGCCGTCGCGCTGGAGTGGTACGAGGCGCAGCAAGCGACATGGAGCGCTTCGCACGCGAACCGAGTCAAGAAGCAGCTCGATCGCGAGGTGTTTCCCCTGATCGGCCAGCGCCCGATTTCTTCGATCGGCGCCCCGGATTTGCTCGCGGTCATTCGACGAATCGAAGGACGAGAGGCGTTCGAGACGGCGCGCAAGACGTTGCAGACATGCGGCCAAGTCTTTCGCTATGCCGTTGCAACGAGCCGTGCCGAGCGAGATCCGTCGCCGGACCTGCGAGGCGCATTGAAGGCGGTGCCCGTCAAGCATATGGCGCGAGTCGGCGAAAGCGAGCTGCCGGAGTTGCTTCGCTCGATCGCTTCCTATGAAGGCGAGCCCGAGACCCGGCTCGCTTTGCGATTCCTGGCATTGACGTTCGTTCGCACCATCGAGCTGCGGCAGGCCGAGTGGACGGAGATCGACTTGGAGCGCCGAGAGTGGCGCATTCCGGCCGAGAAGATGAAGATGCGCCGCGTGCATATCGTGCCGCTCGCCGAGCAGACGATCGCGCTGCTTTCCGAGCTGCGCGCGCTGACGGGCCATCGTCGCTGGCTGTTCCCGAACAGCCGCAGACCGTTGCAGCAGATGAGCGAGAACACGATCCTGTACGCGCTATATCGGATGGGCTATCGCAGTCGCATGACCGGGCACGGGTTCCGTGGTCTTGCCTCAACGATCTTGAACGAGAAGGGCTTCAATTCCGACTGGATCGAGCGTCAGCTCGCGCACTCCGAGCAGGACGGTGTGCGGGCGGCATACAACCACGCCGAGTATCTGTCCGAGCGCCATCGCATGATGCAGTGGTGGGCGGACTATCTCGACAAACAGGGTGGGGCGAAGATCATCCCGATCGCGGCTGCAAGATAGACCCGTGCCACCACGCGTATGACCCCCTTGCCGCGCACCTCCCACCGATTTTTCAGAGTTGGCATCGCTCTGCCGGCTCCATGCATCTCGGTATGAATATGACCCCCCTTAGGCGCGCCGGAAGTAGGAAAAACACGCGGGTGTGAGCCCCCGCGTCTTTGGCCTAGACGCAGGGTCCCCCGCATTCCGGCCACCCCGACACTTGCGGCCGGCGCAACAATGCTCGATCGGGGCGCATCGCGAACACCCCCCTCGAAAACACGTCGTCAATGCCCTTGGAATCCCTGAGAGCCGCGCCCGGCTTGGCTTCAAGGTTGATGCAGTCGGTCAATGCCCGTCCGCTCAGTGCAAAACGAGTTGGAGATTTGGAGATAAACGCCTGAATCGGCCGCAAAGCCTTGTGGGGTAAGGCTTCGCATGTCTCCAAACGATTTGGAGAACGCTGGAGATACTGGAGATAAACCAGCCCGGATTGTTACATCCTAAGCAAGAGTTGCGGCAGCCGCCCGCCCAGTTCCATCTGGAGCGTATCGCTCAAAGTAACTTTGACGCACGGGCCAAAAATGCCGCGCAAAGGAATGCCCGCCACCGTCCTCCCGGACGGCGGCGGCGCTTTCACAGCTCAAGCGTGAAGATGGACGGCAACACGCGATAGACCATGAACTTGCCGTGACCGGGGATGTATTCCTGCCGGTACGGATAGCCGTCGCTACGCGGCATCAGCACGCCCCGCTTCATCAGTGCCTTGGCGACGATCTTGTGATCGAAGCCGGCGCACACGTCCTTGCGAAACACGGCCGCTTCGATCAGGTATTCCGTCTCGACGCTTTCCGCGTCGTCGGCGCTCATCTTGCCGCCGAACTCGGCGTAATACTCACGATCGGATGCGATGGGCGTGCGCCGCTCGTCGCGCTTCACGTGCTGCTTGAAACCCGCTCGATGGGGCACGTTCGGCCGATGGTCGTCCTGCGCCCGGTTCATCCACACGAAACGGTTGTCGCCGTGTGCGGCGAGGAAGTGCTGTACCTGCCGCACGGCTTCGGCTTCGTCCGAGTTGCCGGTGCCGCCGCGCAGTTCGAGCCAGCCGTCGAAGCAGCGACGCGCAGCCTCGACCGCTTCGCCCTGCGGCCAGCCGGTCAGCCCGTGCGCCGTCGCCAGTTCGCCGGCCACCGCGACGAGGCAGAACCGCTTGGCGACGCGCGCGACCTGCGAATGCGAGCCGTCCGGCACCCATTGCCCGACCAGCTCGTCGACGCGCATGCGCAGATGCTCGGCCAGCTCGCCGGCCTGCGACGACGCCCACTCGATAAACGCGGGGCCGGCCGTGCCGTAGTGCATGCCGGCGTGCCGCTCTAGATGCTCGATCAGCGCGGCCGGCGTCGGGAAGCCGTGCAGCTTCTCCACCACGCCCATTTCGCCAACCTCGGCCGGGATCGCGGGCAAGCGCACCTCTATACCGCCTTTCATGGGCTTGTTGCCCTCGGCCATCAGCGCGGACACGCTCTTTTCGCCGTTCGACAGGAACAGCAGCCGCCACGTGAGCACGGGCTTGGCCGAGCCGCTACGCGACGCGCGCGCCTTGCCCGACTCGTTCGCGAGCATGTAGATCACGTCGCCGACCAGGCGCGGCTCGACCTGCCCGATTTCATCGAGAATCAGCAGCGCGTCGCTATGCTGCGTGGCGACGGCTTCGAGCGCGTTGTCGGTCGCCTTCCAACTGCGCACGTAGTCCGGCGAGCCGAACACGGACGCCGCGATGACGCCGCCTGTCGACTTGCCCTTGGACGTCGTGCCAAGCAGGTGGAAGCCGCCCGACTGGAGCCCGGAGAAGTGCAGCAGCGGACCAGCGAAGGCGGTAGCGACGCAGAACAGCAGCCGGCTATTGCCGACGCAGTAGGCCGCAACCTCGCGTTGCCAGTCGTCTAGCGTGCCGCGCTCCTTGAACTGGCTCTGGATCGGCGTATCGGCCTGATAGATCAGCGCCTCTTTGCCAGTGCCGATGACGCGATCGGGCAGCACGAACGCGCCGTGATGCCAGCCGACACGCGGCACGCAGCGCACGCGCTCGTCCGGCTGCGCCATCTGGACATAGTTGGCGATCTGCGTGCGTGCGATCTGCGTCACGCCGAGCTTCACGCCCATATCGAGCAGCATGCGGCGCAGCTCCGTACCGTCGCCGGCAAAGAGGCCGGCCGGCACCGCCCATCGTTTCAGGATCCCGTCGCGGTCGGTGAATTCGAGCAGGTAGCCCCACCCGCTGTTCATCTCGTTCCGCGTCTCCGCAATCACATCGATGCGCGTACTGACCCAATGCGGCGGCAGCGGATCGCCCTGATTGTTGAAGCCGTGAAACCACACGCCCTTGTCGTCGACGACGAACCGCGACTTGCCGTCCTGCGCGCGGGCCGTTTTCGGGCGCTTGGCGGGCTTCGCGGCGGCTGGAGCGGCCTTGCCCTTGCTGACGTCAGCCGAGCCGGCCGGCGCGAGTGCAGCACGCACGGCGGCGGCCACCGCATCCGGGCCGACGTGCGCAGCCAGGTCGTTGAAGTCGGTCCCGTTCGCCGGGCGGTTCGGACCGAAGTCGGGTACGGCGACGATGCCGGCGACGGCCTCGGCCGCCGCGCGGGCCTTCGTCACGCCCGGATTGCCCTTCGTCGCGTGGTCGTCGTCGGCGCACACGACGATGCGCGCGTCCGGATACTGGCCGCGCAGCGCCGTCGCGACCGCGTGCAGGTTACCGGCGTCGAACGCGACGGCGGCCGGATAGCCCGTCGCGGCCGCGAGCGTCGCGCACGTGGCGTAACCCTCGCCAATCAGCAGCGTGGACGGCGCGGAAGATAGCGGACCGCCGATCAGCGAGAAGCAGCCCGCCTTGCGGCCGTTCGGCAGATAGCGTTTCTGGCCGTCCGTCAGGACGAACTCCAGCGTCCACAGCTTGCCGTCCGCGTCACGCGCCGGGATGACGAGTGCGCCGTCGCACGCGGCCGTGCCGATGCACAAGCCGCCGCGATAGACGCGCAGTGCGTCGACCGGAATGCGCTTGCGAACGAGGTAAGGGTGATCGGCCGGCGCAGGCTCGGCCGCCGACCAGATCGATTCAGCGAGCGCCGACGCAGCTTGCTGCTTCTCGGTCAGTTCGGCCAGCTCGGCCGCTTCGCGTGCCGCGCGCTCGGCCTTTTGCCGCTCGCGTTCCGCTGGATCGACCGGCTTGGCTCGATGCGCACGCGGATCGAAGCCGCCTTGTTTGGCAAGGTGGAACAGCGTGTTGATAGTGATCTTGCCGCCCTTGAACGACTTCCACACATCGCGCGCGTCCTTGGCATTGTAGTTCTGCGCGCCTTGGCCCCATTCGTTCCAGAGGGCGAAGCCCTCCTCGCCAAACTCGGCCTTGAGCGCCATCCCCACCTGACTCCACGTGTCGCGGTCGTCGGGCGGAACATAGCCGAGCGCGACTCTCGCCCGCTCAAATTCGGACATGGGTGCGTTACTCATAGGTTCCCACTGGGCGCGTCGGTCGATTTCCGATTAGTAGTCCATATCGGGTAAGCAGCTACCCGACGCGCGAAGAATTGAATGATGCGACGATGCCTAGCGGCGGGCGTCAGCCGGCCGCGCGAGGCACCGACAGAACCGCCCCGCCGGCCGTGACGTCGTTGCTGTAGACGTAGCGGCCGAGCCGCGACTCGCCAAGGGCGTCGTTGGCGGCCTCCAGCGCCGCGCCGATCGACGGCAGGGACGCACGGAACAGGCTTAGCACAAGCCAGTAGTCGTCATCGGACATGGCTTTGTCGGCCGCCCAATGCAGGCTGTCCAGCAGCTCCATGGCATCGCTGATCCGCGTGCCGATGCGGTTGTGATCGGGGCGGTTCACCTCGGCCACTAAGTGCGACGCGAGCGGTTGCACGGCATTCTTGTTCGTCTTTGCCATGACCGCCCCTCAGTGCGTCGTGCGCGGTTCGCGCGTGACGAGGCCGAGGGCCGCGAACAGGTGCTGTTGCACGCGCCCCATCAGGCCGGCTGCAAACGCTTGCCGGCTAATCGTCACGCGGTGTGCGTCGACGTCGCCTGCGTCCTGCATGGCGGCTTCCATGCCGCGCGCGAACGCGGCGGCCTGATGCGCCGCGTAGTCGTGCAGCCGCACGTCGCCTTTTAGGTCGAGCCATGCGTCGGCGCAGATCGCGCCGAGGTCGACGGCGAATTGCAGCTCGATCGGTGCGCCCGTATCCAACGGCGGTGCGTTGTCGAATCCGTCGACAACCGCGGTTCGGATGCGCTGGTCAGTCATGGCACACCTCCGGCTGCGCGGTGCGGCGCATTTCGGCCGAATACCGGCTTGCAACGCTTTGCCCCATGTCGACGAGCGCGCGTTCGTAGGTGCCCTCCGCAAGATGCGAACGGACGGCATCGAACAGGGCTTCGAGCTGGGCGAATTGATGGGCCGCGCACATGGCGATCATCGTGACTTCGTTCGGCAGGCGGTATTTAGACATGGCGCGCCTCCAGAATCGATGCGAGGAGTTGCCCGACGTCGATCGTGCAATCCAGCTCCGCTTCGCCGCGAATCGGCGTGAGGTTCCAGTCATAGACGGCCGCATGCATGAAATCGCCAGACCGGCGACCGCAGACGCTGCGCCCCGAGACGGGGCCGCCCAAGATCCGCACGCGCCAATCGTGATCGGGCGTCGGCTGAGCCGATGCCACCTCAACCAGCATGCCGATACGCGAGCGAGCATCACACTTCGTGACGATCGCCAGATCGCCGATCTTGCAGCGCAGGTCAGCCATGACGCACCTCCGCACGGACGAGCGCTGCGATTGCGGCCAGTGCCGCGCCGGTTGCGTCGAGCGCATCCTGATACGTGCTGGCGGTTGCCGCGTCGCGCAGTGCTGCGCGGACGATGGATCGAATGAGGTGGGATTGCTGCCCGGTATGGGCGTGCGTGGACTGGCGCAAGATGCGACCTCCGACGTTAGCGTTTCGGAAGCCCGCGCCCCACTGCAAATTGGGGTGGGCGGGCGAATAGCAGGGTTTGCAGACCGGAACGTCGGCACCGGCAGGCCGAAGCCTCCCCACCATCGCCCACCCATTGAAAAAGGCGTGCAAAGGCACACGGACGTAAAAAAGCCGCTCATTGGCGGCCGTCCGCCGACATTTTCCGGGCTGCAAATCCCGGGCCGCTGCTGTTTCAGCGACGCCCACAGGATACTGCGCACCGCTGCGATGTGCAAATCGATGAAGGGACGGAGCAGAAACGGCGACGGACGATGCCACCGTCCCGCACCACTCGTCGCGGCAAAGTGACTTTGGTTGGACATCACGCCGGGGCCTTCGGATCGAGCATGAAAACCGCATGCTTCAGGAGTTCGACCGCGCGCTTAGCACGAGACGGAATACGCTCGGCGTCGCGCTCAAACACGGTCGCCGCCGTCGCGATCCAGCAAGCCGCTTCGCGCCGCACTTCGTCCGTGCAGCGCCCGCGCGCTTCGGACAAGCGCTCACGCTGGCGCTCCAGCTCACTTTCGTAAAATGCCGCGTCGGCTCTCTTTTTCTCTGCTCGTGCTGCTGCGCGCACGTTTAATGAGTCGGTCGTCATTGTGTCTGGCTCCGATTCGCACGTGCGGCGAGCCATGCCTCGACGTCCCGTTCGAGCCAGCCAACAGCCCGCACGCCAAGCGGAATGGGGCGAGGAAACGTCCCAGCCTGAATTTGCCGATAAATCTCGCTTTTGCTTAATCCGATGCGTTCGGTAAGTGGACGCAGGCGAACAACTCGATTTGCGGTGAGGGAAGGGTGCGGGTTTTGTACTTCCATTTGCGCTCCGGTGAAATGGAACCGCGCGGGACTGCACGGCACGAGAGTAGTGTCGTCATTTCCACGGCAGCGCAAACGTCAGGTTTAGGGCAGCTATATCTATAGGGTCGATGTTTCTACCTTGACACCGGGGCCCCTCTCATGATCGGCAACACTCGATAGTCGTGTTCTATATATCGACGAGCTGCATCGAGCGCGTTTCTTGCATCTTGAACATAGTCGATGTCATCGACGTCCATCTTTTCGCTCATGAACTGATCTGCCAATTCATTCAGTGCCAGCGCTTCGGATAACCCAAGGTCTTTCATTGCACGAAACCCGTCGAATGCACGCAGATATCGAGGTAACAAACTCCATCGAGGTCTAGCAGCTTTCCGCGCAGCAGGGAGTTTAGATTGCTGGAATTCAAGCACGGATTTCACTTGCTCTAGCTGCCGAGAAATTGGCATAGAGGCATCAAAAATCACCCTGTACTCCGTATCGCGCAACGGTCGGTCAAAGTATCGTGACGAGTCTACAGGGCCACTAATGAACCCGCATGGCGCATCAAATTCCATGTTCACGAATTGTTGGGTTCCATCATCCAGAGTTAGCGGCCAGCCCCACACCCAAGACGGCGGGTACCAATAGTCAATACCCCAGTCCATGAGGAATTTCGAATGTGCTTCGAAGTCGGGGTGTGATGCAAGGCGCTGCTCGTGAGGAACGCGTGCTAAGCGGTTGCAGAAATCGGCCTGCTGCTTGATGAACTTTTCATTTCTGCGCAAAAATTCCCACGCCCATCTGTCACCGCTTACGGACGCTGGTGGGTATGCGGACGGGTTACGCCAATCTGGGATTTGAAACCAACTCCGAACGCGTCGCCGCGCTTGGACGGAACCAAGTCGTCTACCGTTAACGACAAACAATGAGAGTTCTCCCTACGCCCTTCAGAACCGGCGTCGAGCCGGCCGGAGAAGGCGTCCGGTTTTCGGGGGCCACCCTAGGCTCGGCGATCTGCATTTTCGCACGAGCAAGAGGGCATGGGCATCGCCAGGCAGCGATGCACGCAATTGAAAATTTGCGAGATGTTGAAGGACGATGAACGCGGAGGGGAATACTCCCTCCGCGTAGCCGGATAGCGCAAAACTACCTTGCGATATTGAGTCGTTGAGAGATCGGGTTTGCAGTCCAGTTCGATGTGGCAAGCGCTCGAATGCCGTCCGCATAAACAGGCAAACCGTCTTCGAGTGCGCGTAGCGTCACCAAAATGACGGCACGCTGCGGCTCGGGGGGGATCAACTCACCGAAGCGTCGAGTTATGCTCGCTTGCAACGCCCAATTCGCGGCAGTAATACCGTTTCGGAAGCGCTCGCGATACACCTTAACCGGCGACCACTTATAGCCGTTTTCGATTCGAGCGGTTTCGTACAGATCGGCGAGGTTTTCGTCCTGTTCCAATGGAACAAGCCCTTTTATGCTTAGGCGGCCATCCACCACTGATGCGCGGCCAAAGCTAATGTCGACGTTTGCTCGCACGTATTCAGCCCCTTGACTTGCGTCGAGCGGAGGGCTGTATACGAGGGTGACGAATGTTTCTCCACGGAACTTGTCAGGTTCAGGGCGCAGGCATGCGGGTATCGGGTAGTTCAGTCTTGTCCATTTGCGTCGATCAGCAACATCGACTTCGAACAACAACGTAAATGAGTCATCGTCGCAAAAGAGCGTGTCCAGCAACGTGGACGGCACCCCTGCACCGTAAAATCTCCGTGCGCTTGCATCGCGCTCTGGTGAGCGTACTGCGGCGCTATGAATGAGCAGCGCCTTCACGAGGGCAGGATAGGCGGCGGTGCCGCGTTGCTCAAGTTCCTGCCAGAGCTGCGCCGCTTGTGCGGCGACCATCGGAGCTGAGAAGCTTGTCCCGAGGGTCATGCCTAGGCGATCGCCCGGTAATACCGTATGGACTCCAGCTCCGACAACCTGAGCCATTTGATTGCAATTGCCACCATAGTGAACAACGTCAGGTTTGGGCGTCCGTACCGGCCCCGGCCCGCGTCGACTGAACGGTGAAGGCTCTTCTTCGTGAACCAACGTATGAGGAGCATTCTCCCGGTGGGCGAGGGCGCCGACTGTCAGGCTTCTTACCGAATCGCCGGGGCTACTGATGCGATGGCGAGGATTGTCTGCACCGGGAGGCCAACCGCGTAGATTGGGCGGCCCTTCGTTGCCCGCGGACACGACAAACAAAACATTGAATTCGTCAGAGATTCTATCGAGTTGCTGTGCAAGCCACCCGAACTCATCTTCAGGAGCCGGATCTACGGTGCCGAGCGACAGGTTCCAAACTTTGACTGCCGGATGGGCTTGAACTGCTGCGCGGAGGCGCTCGATGATGTCATCAGCATTCGCATTGGCGACTTCCATTCCTGCGACATCGAGTATTCGAGCGCGAGCATCAGGCAAGCGAATGTCGTTACCGTTTAGGGGACGCGCCGCACAAACTATCGACGACACCATTGTGCCATGTACATAGTCTGTATCCGGAGGAAGGACATAAGTTTCACGTCCAGCTACCCACGGGCCCAGTGCGACAGAATTTGGAAACATGCCCGTGTCGAAGACTCCGACGATTGGCAAATTTTCAGCTTCGTTCGGAATGTCAACTAGAGCACCCGGAAGTGGGCCATGATCCTCTGCCATTGGAGCGACATCTAGGACAGGAGCAATCATTGGGGCCGCAAAAATGCGTCTGATTCCGCTGAACAAACTAAGAGCGTGCAAACTGTCGAGATTCGCATTCCGCACCCGATAGCTTCGCCCAACTAATCCGGGGTGGCGCTCCGAAATATCTAACCCGAGTTGGTTTGATACTCTCTGGAACAATTCTTCCGCCACTTGCTGCAAGTGAGCGTTGGGCTGATGAAAAAGCTCGATGAGTATCGGTATATCGGCGTTTCGCCAAGCTTGTAGACGTTCAAGAGCGGCTGGGTTGCGAAGCTCTGCGTCTAGCACGCGATCGATACCCCACGCCTCAAATCCACTGATCGCCGAAAGATTCGCTTTGATTTGCCTTGTGGTGCGTGTGGCAATGACTCGGTCCATCGCATCGAAGCTACCGAGGCTAGTCGCCAACAATACTTCGCCAAGTGCGGCGTTTCCGATCGGTATGGTTTGTCCCTCTTGTGCGAGGGTGGCCGGGCGGTGGCTTTTTGCAATAGCGGTGTCCCGCAGATGCATCACCATAACGGCCGGCAGTTGAGGATATCGTCGGAGCGTCTCGCTGAGAGCCTGTCTCACTCCGGCGAGAGAGGCTCTTAATTCGTTACGCAACTGCGGAGTTATTGGCACAAGCTCCTTGGGCCCTCCTCCTCCGCCGCCCGCGTCGCGATAGTCATGCTCCGATAAATCGACCCGCAGTATCGGGTTCTCCATTTGCGCCATCAAACGCCCCCGTAATATTTCGAATTTGTCGTGTGGATACCTTGTACAGATTCGCTAGTGCCCGTTGCGAAAACAATGACGGCTGCCACTGACGCAGCCATCGAATTTCATCCTGTACATTTGATAAGGTAACACGTTGAGTAGCGGCTATGGTAAGTCCGAGACGACGCAGCAACTCTGCTTCAGTCACGAAATCCTCTCCACTGAGAACCGCATTGCGCATGGCATCTTGAGCCACAAAATCGATTGCTGCGCCCGACATCCCATCAGAGAGCGTTACCAACCGCGACCAATTTATGTCCTTCGGAGCAAACGTCTTGAGCCGGCGACGCCACAAACCTTCTCGCAAGGTGGCATCAGGTAGTTGAAAGTGAATGCGAAACGCGAAGCGCCGCCAGACCGCCGAGTCGAGAAGTTGGTCATGGTTGGTTGCGGCGATAACCACCGTGTTCGGCGGCAGAGAGTCGATATTCTGCAGTAGAGAAATTACAACTCGCTGTAGTTCGCCGATCTCCCGCTCGTCGGCACGCGATTTTGCGAGCGCATCAAACTCATCCAAAAACAGGACGCAGGGTTGAGTCTGAATGTGATCAAACACCCTTCTCAGGTTTTTGGATGTCTGCCCAAGAAGCGACGAAATCAGCGTGTCGCAACGGACGGTGAATAAGGGTAGCTCAAGGTTCGCGGCAATCCATTGCGCGGATAGTGTTTTTCCGCACCCGGGGGGGCCATGCAACAGTAGGCGCGTCGGTAATGCTACGCCAGCGGCGGCTAGCTTCTCGAACGATCGGACCGACTGGATAAATTCTCTCAAGCGGCCTTCGACGGCGTCGGGAAGGACCAAATCCAGATCCTCGATGCGCGGATATAGAACATCGACAGTCGACAGGCGTGAGTCTTGATCAACCGGTAGCGTTCCAACCAATGCACCCTGTGGCGTGACGAACTGCTGAGGGGCACGAGCCAATCGGTCACGAATTCGTCGAGCTTGGTCGCGCGATCCCTCATCTTCCAGTTTCTGCGCCAGCAGCCCGGCATAGTCCAGCGCCATCCGGACGTTCGCACGGAGCGCGCCGTCGAGAATCTTGAGGACCTCGGACATATGTTCCATCTGTACCCCTTTTTATGATGCGGCAATATGTATCTCTGATCCGAATGTGGGCGGAATTGATTCGCTTTTTCGGAAATTCGATCCGAATTTTAGCCTAGACGGTACGACCTTGGGTTGGGTGTACGAAACCGATCCCTTACGGACATAGTGTTCAGGGCTGTACGAAAATAAGGCTTTCTCGTATACGGACATAGGGTATGATTCGGACATCCTTTTCGAACATTCTTGAAGAGAGCAGCATGTCCCGAACCTTCGCATATGCCCGCGTCAGCACGACCGACCAATCGACAACTAATCAACTTCGCGAGATCGAAGCGGCCGGTTTCTCCGTCGACAAGCGCCGGGTTATTACGGAAAGCATTTCCGGTAGCGTCAGCGCGAACCAGCGACCGGGGTTTGCGGAACTGCTCCTCAAAATGGAAGAAGGTGACGTCCTGATCGTTACGAAGCTCGACCGACTTGGTCGGAACGCGATGGATGTGCGCGCAACCGTCGACGCTTTGGCCCTTCGCGGTATCCGAATTCATTGCCTTGCCCTTGGCGGTGTCGATCTGACCAGTGCAGCCGGCCGGATGACGATGCAGGTTTTGAATGCCGTTGCCGAGTTTGAGCGCGACCTGTTGATCGAGCGGACGCAGGCTGGTATTGCGCGTGCAAGAGCGGAAGGGAAATCGATGGGCCGTCCGTGTGCACTAACCAAACAACAGCAGAACGAGGTGCGACAGCACCTGAACGAAGGGGCGAGCGTAGCGGGTCTCGCAAAGCGCTACGGCACGAGCCGTCAGACGATCATGCGGGTGCGTGACGTGGCCTAAATCCCGTATCGCTCAAAGTTACTTTTCGCGAACCTCGACAATCCGAGGCTACGTGCCACACGGCAGCGGCGGGCGGGTATCGCCAGGCCAACAATCTGAGGCAAAGGTACAGCCGCGACAACAAAGGCTCGCGTCGATCATGCGTATCTGACAACGGGGCTCTCGGCGGTCCATGACATCGCGGTGGGCGCAATGGTGAGGCGTTTCGTCGATGAAAAGGGCCCGCGGGACCGACAATGCAGGCTTAGAGACCGCAGATGGCCCTGCCGCCAGGCGAGCGAAATTGCAAACACTCCATTTATGGAACCGGCAGTCCACATCGGGGACAGTTTTGACAAAGTGAGTCGCTTGGCCAGTGACGATGATCCAATTATCGCGCTCTCTGGGATTCGAATGCGCGAGCGCCCGTGTGACTGACGGCTTGTTCATCGGCTTGTGCGGGAACCCAGGAAAATCGACAATCGGCGCGGGGCGAAGCTCAATATCGAGCTGTGCTGCTGTTCGTGCCAGGAGCGTTGCGGCGCCGGCAGCAAGTTTTTCGACGTGCGGACCTAGAGAGAGTTCGTCCGTTGTCTCGTCCTTCGTGTACTCGAGCAACGATTCCTCAGATTCTTCGAGCACCGTCAGGAGCATGTTGTCCGCTCCACGCAGTACCAGCGCGGGATAGACCAATACGCGCGGCTTTCGCCCGAAGATTGGCGTTCCAGTTGCTTCATAGCTCACATGAACCGCGTGAAAACATGCGACGACCAAGTCCTTTGTGAGGTAGTTCAAGACCTGAGTAGGTCGCACGTTAAAGGGTGTCTCTGCGGCGAGAGCGTTCTTCGATATCAGTCGAAATATTTCGCTGGCTTGAGCCTTGAAATTCTGCTTATGAAAGATCTTGATCTTGACGTCTTCGACGGTGCCCTCGATGAAGGCCTGCACTGGGTCAACGAACACGACGATCCATTGCCCACTTGTGATCACGGCTCTGGGCAGCGTGTGTTCATGTTTGTCTTTCAGACCTTTAACGTAGCCGCCCACCTGATCGATGTAGGCATGCCATTGTCCCGCCAGCGGAGAGTTTTTCGCCTCCCCACCGTTTCTCCAGTGATTGATTCCCTCACCCAATAGGGTTGTGGCTTCAAAAGCTACCTTCCCTCGTGGTTCCAGAAACGCCTTGTCCCACGCTTTCGCCTCAATGAGTAAGGCTGGTGAATTGGTGTCTACCCTGACGCCGAGATAGTCCATGAACGTGGTCGTTTCGCCCTTGAGACGGACCTCTTCTGCCATGTCCCCACCCAATCCGAGGGACCAACCAAGCAGTTCGATGAGTTCATCGAGAAAGTGAACGCGAGTCGTGTGTTCGTGAGGATCGCCTACCTCCGCGCCGGCAAATTCCGGGCGCGCGTCTGCGGCGATCGACGCGTCGAAGCGATCGATCAGATTAGCAAATCGTTCGATGAAATCTGCCTCAGTCACTTCGCGAATCACTGGAGCAGCTCCGGCAGGCGGTAGAGCAGCTTTCTTGCCGACGGCCACCCTGCTTCCATGAAGATCTCAAGGCAGTCCACGAGCGCCTGGCGCCGTTCTTCAGCCCCAAAGATTTCCTTGCTATCCGCTAGGAAGCTGCTTATCAGGCGGACCATCAGTTCGGTACCCAACGGTTCGTATTGGTAACCGCCCTTCGCCCCGCCTCCGCGAATGGCACGCGCGGTCAGATCGAAGGCCCGTTCCGGGTCCTGCGGGGCTAGAATCTCCACCAATTGGAGAAGTTGGTAAATTGTATGCGGCTGTGCTTGATCGGCGATCAGCTCGAGGGTCGACGCTACTTCGCCCAAGTAAATTTCACACCCCGCATCGTCGATTCCCGTACCGCCGTTGGCTCGACCGGTCGCGAAATAGAGCTGCATGGCTGCCTTGTCGATGAGCTCGATGCACGCTTTCAACCTCGGCACCTGGTCATCCGGAACAGCGACTCTCGGGTTGTACGTTGCAAGTGGTCTGCTGGCAGCAACGACGATTCGGTGAAGGAGGGCTTGAGCCCGATGCCTAAGCACACTGTCCTCTGACTGACCAGGATACAGGCCCAGCACGACTGCATCACGGAGCGTGAGCAGAATCGTTCCGAGCGGTCCGCTGTGCAACGATGGGTTGTCCAGCCATCTCGAGAGTACGGCGTCCGCTGAGGCTTTCTGATGGGTCACCGAAAGGATCGCAACGATGTCAGCCACGGACTCTTCAAGATCGGCTTGCCTTGCCGTACCGCTGTACCGCGCAAGGAGTGCGAGAATCAGCCGTTCGCTGCGGTCGGGCTCGACGTGAATGACCCTTCGTAGCACATTGACGGCGGAGCCCAAGACCGCAAAGTTTCTCTCTCGTTCAAGACGAAGTTCGAGGCGTCGCCAGAAACCGGCCCGATCGAGTTCCCACAATCGAATAAGATGCTCAACCGACTGAGACCGCGCTGCAGGATGGCGATCATCTAGCAGGCGATCAATATCCTCGGTAAGTCGCGGGTACAGATCGGCCCGCTGCAGACAAACGTCCAGCACTGCCGTTGCGGCTTCAATGCGAGCGGCCGGGCCGCCCCAGGACTGGGACTGTTCGTATTGAGACTCCGTTTCGTCGCTAACCTCCGGGTTGTCAGAGGTGGCTGCTATCCGAACAAGCGTGAGATATCGATCAGTCGGATCGAAGTCCTCCCTGACAACTAAGCGCTCGCCCTGCGCAAGTTCTCCACACCCCTGGCCGATGACCCCTTCGCCATGGCTACGCAGCGTTTCGTCCAAGTCGGGAGCAACTAGGCCGCGAGCGATTACCTCGAGCAAGTCCAGCGTGTGTGCTGTATCGATTTCGTCAGCCGATGGGCGACCAGGCTTGGCCTGGATGTAGTCCCGGGCCGCCTCGATGGCTTCCATGACGGTGATATTCGACGGCTTATCTCGGTCCAGGCCTTCGATCCAGAAGAAGGGCTTGGACTCGCCAAATCCGCTCGTGATCCGAAATGGGCGCTCGTTTTGACGGGCGCGCTCGACTAATTCTGCCGGGGTGTTCGCAAGAATCGCACGCGCACTCTCGGTGACGAGCTGATCATGTCCGATGACGCTATACAAGCGCTGGATCAGGCGCTCCCTAGCTGCCTCCGGTGCAGTGTACGCTTCCATCGTGAAGGTCGTCACCGAGGTTTCGAGAGCCGCCCGCTCAGTAATGCTGCGTCGCCCGTACCCGTGGGCGACGAGGTCGATCGCATCCTTCTGAGTATCGATATTGGAGAGCCAGGCTTCATCCGCTGCGATCGGCCAAAGCAGATCAATCAAGCTATCGTTGCGCCGCACTGCTGCGACGAAGAGTCTCGCCCATGTCAATGCCCATGGCGATGAGGTCAACATCTGCTCTGCGACCAAGCGAGCATCGGACTCCGGCAATGCAACAAATGCAGGAAGGAACTTCGCAATCAGGGCGTCGCCATCTTGGCCATACGTGTTATCAGGGTCGCGAGCCCAGATGTGACTTAGGTCTGTGTCAAGTCGGACAGTCCGGCCAGCGATCGTTCGGGTGATAACTTCGCACTCTGCTGGCTTGTGCTCCTGTCGTATGTAGTGGTCTACCGATTCCACAAATGCTCGAGTAGCCGCTGGAGGGTGATTCTGTAAAAACGTCGGGAAGAACTCGCACAGCGAGAACAGCGCCATGCGATAGTCCTGCCTGGAGTTCGACGTCAGAGATAGAATCTGACTTCGACCGCCCACGCTGGTAGTGACATCGTCCTTGACCGTGCCTGCGTACGTTCTCGAATACACGGTTGCGGCGAAATCAGGATCGGCGTCGGTCAGTTTGGAAATCTCACGGCAGAGCGCTGGAACGTCCTCCCAGTTGTGTGCGTCAGCGCGCTGAGGCTCAAAGATTCGTTCTAGGAGCTCTCGAGACTCCGAAGGCGCGGTCGCGTAAGTGGCGACGACAGCGGGAATGACTTGAGCAGCATCGATTCTCGACTCAGGATTGTCGAACACGAATTCCAACAGCGCTCTTGCTGCAAGACCGACGGCCTGGCCTGTCTGGGACGGACGCGCCGTGTTGATCAAGAGGTAAAGCAGCGTCCTCAACGGGAAAGGAACTCGCTCGACGTTGGCAGCGAGTTTGCCGGCGAGCGAGACCCACGGTGTGAGACTCACATTCGGATGGTCTTCTAGCCGTAACGCCAGCGCAGACACCACATGCCAAAGTGCCGTAGGCGTCGTGTCTCGACCGTCGGCGACATGCTTTGCGATGGCATGAGTGTCTGCAGCATTCTCCGGCAGCTCTGCGCTGAGTCTCCCAGCTACGCTGCGAAGGATTGGGTCTCCTTCCGGATTGCCGACCATTCGTTCGACGGCGATCCAATAGCGCTCATGATCCGGCTGTGCTCCCCAGAGCTCCTGCAGCAAGAAGCCCATCGCCGGCGCAAGCATCAGGCCAAGCGTCTGAGCTTTCAGGTACTGCACCTCGCCTGAAACGAGCCCATCAACGTCCATAAGAAGTCGCGAGGCGGCATAGTCGAACAGAAGATGGTGACGGAATTGGATAAAGCGCTCGTTCTCAACCTTGGCTAACACGCCTTTGAGGAGAAGCGCATCCAGTGCATCGGGCGACTTGGCAGCGATGACATGCGTCTGGGTCCGCAGCGCTCGGCTATTGACCATCGTCTCAACAACGAGGCGCAAGCAGGCATCGGCGCGCGAGCCCAACGGCGTCACCCGGTGCTCCCAGTACAGCTTTAGCAGGCCCGCTTGGTTGGCCAGTTCGCGAAGGGCTGCGGCGCCCATCCCCGTACGGAGCAACTCGCCGATGAGACGCGTGTTGAAAGGCACAAGCGCAAGTTGTTGAAGCTTCGTTGGCGTGCCATCGAGGGCGGTACGGAGTTCTGGCGCTTGGTTCAGTACCTGCTCGAACTCCTCCTCTGACCAATGAGGCACAACGAGATGCCTCACCGTTGGGAATGCGGCATCCCGGTAGTCCGGGTTGGCAGGACGGCCCGCGAACAACTCACGGAATCGGACGCCCATACGCAGGTCGAACGTTCGTATCGAGGCGATGACTTTCCAGCGGCCCTTCAATGCAAGAACGCGCTCAATTAGCGTTCGAAACGCGCCTTCTCCCTGGCCGCCGCGAGTAGCGTCGAGAGCATCGACCACTAACCATCCCCCGGATGGACCGTCCCAGGCTTCAAGCACTTTGACCAGATCGTGTTCGAGATTCAGTTCGTTCTTCAGTCCAACGAGGTCTTGGACGCTATAGCGGTCGACTGCGAGTTCGACAACATCGCCATGGTTCCTCAGCTCACGGGCCAGCGCGTTAATGACTGCGCTCTTGCCGGCACCGGGCTCGCCAATCAAGAGGAGCGAGCCATCCTGAGCCGCGGCTAAGGCGGCTGCCTGGCATTCCCGGGTGATTCGGATGACACCCTCGGATCGCTCGATCTGTTCATAGGGGCGCAAGTCGGCGGCAATTTGCGCCGAGTGTTCCCTTAGCTTGCGGATATCGTCTTCGAAGCGCGGCGGCGCAGACAGCTGCACTTGCGCATGCATGACGGCTTGCCGCAGTGTAGGTAAGTCGCCGCCGCTCCGCTCGGTCATCCAGCGCTGGCTTATCTGGGTCAGCGCAGTAATCAAAGGTCGAGCCTGATCCGTTGTCGTAGCTGTCCCCGCTAGCCCTTCCATGACATTGGCGTACGCCCCTGCCGGGTCAAACGTCATCACTCTCACAAGCTGCGCAACGCTTCGAAGCACGGTCGGGCTCCATGGTTCGGCCGTGGTGTTGCTCCAAGCCTCACGCATGCATTCTTCGAACACCTCGAGTGCCTTTTGCTGATCCTGCGTCAGCGCACTTGGTGATGGTTGCGAGTGAGACCTTAGCGCTGCGGGGAGATCCAAGCGAATCGAAGCGGGCGTGGTTGGCCCTACTGCCAGCACGAGTCGATCCTTGCTCGGATCAAGGCAGCGATTCCAAAGTTGTTCGCCCTGACCATCGCGGCAGACAAGCCAGTGTCGTACGAACTGCTGGACGGTCTTTGCCAAGCCGCCATTAGGCCCGGACGAGAGGTTCACGGTCGTCTTCGCTTGCACCGCTATGAACCCACCTTCCGAGGTTGCCACCAGGATGTCGTCCACCGGTGCCTCGGTCTCGAAGCGAATCCAGACAGGAACGGCTGCCCCCAATTCCAGTACATAGTCGACAGGAACTTGGGCAAGCAACTCCAGGCCGAAAAGCGCCCCAAGCTGGGCCTGAAACCCAATACCCCCTGCGGCTGCAGCGCCACCGCTGGAGATACCTCGGGAACTAGTCGGATGCTGTGAAGTTGCCAAGTTGACTCGCTTAAGTTGACTTCGGGGTATAGCCACCATGATTGTACAAGGCGAACTGCCCTCAGGCGGTTAGATGGGCGTGCCCCGTCCAAATGAGGTGTCCACCAAACCGGCGACAGCGTAGCGGAAAAGCTTTCGACCACTACGAACGCCGCGCGGTGATAAGTAGGGGGGGGGCTGCGGCACGGGAGTTTCTTTGCGCGCAGCGTTCCAGACGGCAGGGTCCTTCTCCACACGGCTGGCGTCATGCGACGTATTTGCCGGCTATCTCCAACTTTGTCTCCAAGTAAATGAGTGTTTTGGAGATACACTTGGAGATAGGCGGGCCCTTGACCAATAAGGCTTCCGGGGTGAATTGAGGATATATCTCCAAATCTCCAGAAGTTTTCTGTTCGGGCGGCCGACGATCGGCGACTTACGCCACAATTTTTCGCTCGGTGGCCTCATTCACATGGGTTCAACCGATTGGGGGTATGTTTGGGGGTTCAGATTCCAATCGCCGATTCCATTTTCGTTTTGAACCAATATATTGGATAAGGATTGTTGATCCTGCAGCCGCACCAATGCTGAAGCGGGTCCCAGAGATGGGGCCCGCTTTTTTTTGTTCTACAAAATCGCATACGTTCTACAAAACGACAGAAGGCATGTCGGGATGGCATACTCCCCATGTAAGTGACCGACCAACAATTGATAAGCGTCATCGACATGGCAGAGACCTACAACATCGGGGAAATCGCGACGCGCGTATCCGAAGATATCTTCGAGTACTTCAGGTGGAACATTCACCCCGCCACCAACCACAATTTTGACTGCCTGAACGGCGACCATAAGACCGCGGGTGGATCAAAGAAGCAGACGCACCCAACCGATGTCGTCTTCTATTATGACGATCCGTATCTGGGCCGAAAGGTCTATTTGAACACCGATCTCAAAAGCTACGGACAGTCATCTATCAACCAGAGCACTTTGCGCAATGCGCTGCGTTCCTTAGCGATTTCCGTCCAGTGTGCGTGTGCTTCGGACGAGTGGCGAACGAGGCATGTGGTTGACGTCTCAGAGCCCTATGAGGTTCGTGGGTTGCTCTTTCTGCATAACCACGATCATGACTTCAAGCATGACCTTGCGGAAACCATGCGCAAGATCGATGTTTCCGCCCTGCCCATCGCGGAAAACACGTACCTGCATGTGCTTGGTCCACTTGATATCAATCGACTGTACTCAGTTGCAAACGACCTAAGTCGACTATTGCAGCGCAAAGAAATATCCGACGACTACACGTTCTATTACCCAGACCTTGTTTTATGGCGTCGGCACGGCGAAGTTTGGGGGCAAGCTGCGACAGTCGAGACCCTGAACGCGCCGTACTGCGTGATTAAGCACAATGGCACGGAAAAGGGAAAGCCAGGCTATGTGATCTATTACAACCGGCCAGGTGATTCGGCCATGGAGTTCGAGTATTTTCTCGATAGTCTGTCTCGACTGCAATTGCTGGACAAAGATGCACAGGTGCGCGTTCGCGTGAGCCATAAGCAGCCGAGCGATCAGATTCAAAGTAATTTTTTGGTAGCCAAGCACCGATACAGTAAGGCATGGGGTTTCGAGGCGACGAGGGCGGCAACACTGGACGCCATTAAGCTCGAACACGTTGTTGCGGTCACGGACAATTATTCTCCTGCAAAGCTCGGTTGGCGCGATGGAGAAAATGAATGAAAAAGCCTCTTCATGGACCCTCAATTTATTACGCAACGGACAAGAATGTGTTCGATGCTTTGAATCAGCATCGGGTTGATCAAGCGACGATACGGCAATTGTTTGCCGACAGAAATGTTTTGGTTTCCAAGCATACGGATAAGTCGGAGCTCGCGAAATACTTTAGTAGGCTTGTGCATGATTATCAGGATCATCAGCGAATAGCGGCTCGCCTTGGCGTCGCTAATCGCCGTGAAAAGGTGACTGCGGTAGAAATCACAACGCCCATTGATGTGAATCAGATTGAAGTGGCCATTTCCACAATTAAGGTCGAACTTGAGAAGGACGGTGACGTTGTGTTGGTCACCAGAGACGGAGACGATATCGCGTTGGTTGTCCAGTATTCTGAGGTGGATTATGCCAAAACTGAATTCAAGCAGGTTCAGCATAAGGACGGTGTAATTCAGTTCAAGAAGGAAGGTGGTGTATATGTTGTTAGAAATTCACAAAATGAATATATAAATAAGGTTCGTGAGGCTGTCTTTTCTTCGGTCGAAAAGAGAAATTCCATAAAACTGGATCGTCGTGTTGTTTCATTGTATGACGTGGTGCTTCCTGGCTTGAGAAGTGAGTTTTTCTATAATCTGATTCACGGCATCGAAGGGATGGGTAAGTACGATGTGACCGAGCTCTACGTATACCGCAGTACTCCAGATGAGTCAGACGAAGACGATGAGCAGGAGCTTTCCGACGATGACGTTGGCAACAATGAGGTGCAGGACAGCCGAATCGAGCGGATTGCGTTGCGCGGGAAAGGTGTGGAGCAGTCGCAGGAGCTGAAGGACATCATTAGCAAGTCCGCAGATTTCTACACGATTCGAGCCGTGTGGAAGGTCAGGGAAGCAATGGGCGAGGGGCACGTCTTCGAACTCGATGCACATTTTGCAAATGCGCGAGACTGCACTGGATTCTCATATCTTGTTCGTGGCGTTTACCCGTGCGAAGACGGGATGGTCAGCAAAAAACGCCGCACTCCGAGATCAGACGAGGTTGAGCGGTTGTCGACACTCATCGAGAAAGCATCCAAGAAATGCGCGGAAGACATTTGGACTAAATCGACCCCTCCCAAGGCTTGATATCATGACCCTGCGATTCAAATGGTATAGGCTCACGCTTCCTTCCGGAGTGTCGAACTTGGTTCGTGAGCTTCTCAATTTTCCGCTCACATTCGAATCGGATTGCGGATTTCGCCCGAAACAATCAGACGAGACCGGTGATTGCCTTCGTTTCGCATGGCGCTCGACAGTATCTGCGGTTGCATTCGATGAGGATGGCAATCCTCGGACCGAGTCTGTATCTACGATTAACTTTGTCGATCTCAAATTTTTTTCGAGAGGTGATGTGGTGTTTCTGCGGGTGGACAATCCGGGGAAGTCGGTGAAGATGCTTATGAACGAATTGGGACGAATCGCGGGATATGGATTTTCAATTCAACCGATAGTCTTCGGCGATTCCACGACTCCGCCATTCTTTAATAAGTTTGACCAAATTCGCTTAGTGGGTTTGAAGCTAATCAACGTAGTATTCGACCGGCATGTGGTCGGGCGAGTCGAGCTTGCCTCCAAGGAGGGAATCGACCTCAAGGCAATTTGGGAAACAACGGGCAAGACCTATGTGGTCGACACGGCGACCTACGAAGTGACGGCGCGTATGATCAAAGGTCAATTGTCATTTAGCAAAGGCGGGTTGGTAAAAGTGACCGAACGGCTTGCCCCGCAATTCCTCGACTTCTTTGAAGGCGCGATAGAGGAAATCGCCGAGTCCCGCTAAAGCGTCGAGCCAGCTGGTCTCACCGGCAGCCGAGCTTGCAAGTAGTTCACCTCGTTGGCGTGACTTTAGCGCTGCGCTTTCGTACATAGTGCTCGGTCATCCCGTCGTAGCCAGCAGCGCGCAACCCCTCGTACATCTGTGTTGCTGTCCGTCGATCCCGTTTCGGACGGCGTGAGTCAGCAATCAACCACTGACGCAGTTGTTCTGCCCAAGCGCCGATAACGCTCTTGCTGGCACGTTTCGGATACTTTGGCTCGCCAGTGGATGGCTCTCGGAGCCATCGCCGGATCGTGTTTCTGGACAGCCCAGTACGTCAAGAAATGTCCCGGAGAGGGACGCCGTCGCGGAAGTGCATCCGCCGGATTTTGGCCAACATACTCACCGTAATCACTCCGGTTCTCCTGCTCGGCATCCCAAGCCGGCATTCGAAAATGTGGGTCAATTTTCGATGAGAAAACTTGCCGCAAACGGGTCAGTTTTGCTCGGCAATCAACATATACGCAACACGAATGCGGCCCTTTTTTATTCTCTGTGTATCCCAGGTCGCTTCCGAACGCCCGGACGACACTCCTAAGCGCCTTTCCAGTCTCACTAACGCCATGGTTGAAACTATAACTTCCGACTACTACGATAGGAAATTGCCGCTAGTGTGGTGATCTATCTCTGTTTGAAATTGCCAATGTATTTCGCGAAGTCAAACTAACTCAAGGAGACCGGGAATGGCATATTACAAAAATGGAAACTATCTGTCGCAGCAGCAGGGTGCTGAATTCGATGTTTTGCACGCCCCGGGCGGGCAGACACCGCATTCCGGGATTTATCGGTGCGAGGGCTGTGGGGGAAGCGCGGTATCGACGCTCGGGAATGCGCTGCCACCTCAAAATCATCACCAACACCAATATGGCCAAGGCCCAGTTCAATGGCGCCTCGTTGTCAAGGCACATTGGCGTTGATGCCCAATTTTTGTTCTACAACCCAAACCGGAGCCTTGAAGGCATTAAGTTTCAGCCTTGCGCTTACAACGTCCTTGTAGAACGAATTTTGATCTAACACGTTGATTTTCCGTGATTCTTCCGAAGCATTGTAATCATCAGGTGGCGGGTTCAACTCCTGCAGCCGGCACCAAATCCGAAAAGGGGTTACGGAATTTTCCGTAACCCCTTTTTCGTTCATGGGTCGCGCGCCGCGATGTCGCGAGCGCCGTCGTTACCCCTTTTTCTTGTCACGCCCGCGTCACGCCGCACCTCTAACGTTGCACATTCCCATCGCGGCAGCGTTTTCACGAGCCGAGTGTGCGTGACCGCATCCGACGCCGTGCCCGCGTCGCGCAGGCTCACCCGGGATCTCACTCCCGGCAGCGCATCGGCTTCCGCCTCGCATCCATTCCATTCAAAAACGCGATCGACGCCGATCGAACTGCATCGCGGACGATCAGGAGACACGAACCATGCTGAGCCCGCACGAATTCTCGATGCTGCTGCGCATTGCGCGTGCGCCCGACAGTGTCGATCTCGCGAACCCGGCCTTTGCCGTGCTCGTCGAAAAGCGGCTGGTCGACGACACGCAGCTACGCGTGAACAAGGTAGCGGCACGCCCGGCGCTGACGCCGATCGGCCAGATGCTGCTTGCCCGTTTCGACGACGCGGCCTGACGGAAAAGGCAAAGGGGGAAGGCTGCAACCGCGCGTCACGCCTTCGCCGCAGCGAAAACGTGACGCATCGAACGCGCGGCGAACCGCTTACTGCGCGACCGGCACCGTCACGTCGCTGCCGAACCAGTGCATCGAGATCTTCTTCAGCGTGCCGTCCTTGCGCAGCGAATCGAGCGCGTCGTTGATCGCCTTCTCGAACTTCGGGTTGCCCTTGCGGAACGGGATCGCCATCTCCTGCTTGCCGCCGTTCAGCACCGCACCCGAGCGCAGCGGCAGGTTCGACGTCTTGATCATGTACGGCAGCATCAACCGGTCGTCGAGCGTCGCCTCGATCCGCCCCGCGGCGAGGTCGCGCAGTTTCTCCGGCGCGCCCGGATACGTCTGCACCTCGATGCCCGGCACGCTGCGCGCCATCTGGTCGTAGTTGGTGCCGAGCGTTACGCCGAGCTTCTTGCCCTTGAAATCCTCGAGCGACTTGAAGTTGCGCGTATCGTCCTTGCGCTGGATCAACTGCGCGGCCGAGTACGTGTACGGCTGGCTGAAGTCGAGCGCTTCCTTGCGCTGCGGCGTGATCGTGACCTGGTTGACAATCACGTCGAACTTGCCGGCCTGCAGGCCCGCGATGATGCCGCTCCATTCGGTCGGAATGAATTGCGTCTTCACGCCGAGCTTGCCGGCGACCGCGTTCGCGACGTCGACGTCGAAACCCTCGAGCTGGCCGGACGTGCCGCGCGAGTTGAACGGCGGATACGTGCCTTCGAGGCCGACGCGCAGCACGCCGGCTTTCTTCACGGAATCGAGCAGGTCTTCCGCATGCGCGGCGACGGCCGTGAAGCCGAGGGCCGACGCGAGCAGCAGGCCCGACAGCAGGAACTTCGAACGTTTCATCGCGGATCTCCAGTGGTCAGTAGGGTGTTGTGGTGAGCGACGGGCACCGGGCGCTGGCTGGCCTCGATGGGCCGCAATACGGGCACGTAGACACTACTCGCAACCGCGCCGCACCGGAAGTCGAATTGGCCCTGATTGCAATCGATTTCAGCGGATTGAAGGCGGCAATCCAGCGCGACGGCATGGGCTGTGCACGGCGACTGCCTGGTCGAACCGTTCGCCGCGGGCATTCTGGATCCACTTAAAAATACTCTTTTAAATCAGGTCATTTTTCCGATTCGGGCCGTAATTTGTCTGTAAAATCGCGCGAGCGAAACCGCTCAGCGCGCCATCCGAGGGCGCGTCAAAAGAAGAAAAGGCCGTAGCCATGAACATGCAGAACACGATCGCCGCATTGCGCGGCGGGTTGCTTCAGCAGGACCGGTTGCTGAAGCTCGAGACGCCATTGGGGAGCAACGTCCTGACCGTACAGCGGGCAGTCGGCCGCTCACGCATCGGGCGCGCGTACGAGTTCACGCTCGACGTGCTGTCGACCGACAGCGATCTGGAACTCAAAAAACTGATCGCGCAGCCGGTCACGTTGTGGATCCAGCAAGGCGACCGCAGCTACCGGCCGGTGAATGGCTACGTGCACACCGCGCGTCGCCTGGGCGCCGACGGCGGGCTCACGACCTATCAGCTGACGTTTGCCGATTTCACCCATTTCCTGAAGTTCCGTCGCGACCAGCGGATCTGGAACGATACGACCGTCGATCAGATCATCAGCGACGTGCTGGACCAGCATCCGCAGGCGAAGGGCCATTTCCGCTTTGCGCTGTCGAAGCCGCTGCCGAGCCGTTCGTACACGCGTCAGCACGATACCGACTGGCATTTCGTGCACCGGCTGATGGAGAGCGAAGGCCTTTACACCACGTGGCAGCAGGCCGACGACGGCAAGTCGCATACGCTCGTGATCACCGACAACCTGCAGGCGTTCGCGCCGCTGTCGCCGCAGGCCGTGCGCTTCTATCACGGCGGCGCGGCGAGCGAAACTGACGCGCTCACGCAATGGTCCGGCACGCGCACGCTGCAGAGCGTGACCCGAACGACACGCACGTTCGACTACAAGAATCCGTCTCAACCGTCGAATCCGAAAGGCACGTCGCTGCCGACGATGGCCGGCCAGGGCGAATTGCCCGACCAGCTCGAAGTGTACGAGTACACCGGTGCGTACACGTATCTGGATCAGACGCGCGGCGATCATCTGACGAAGATCCGGATGGAGCAGTGGGAGTCGGAGGCGAAGCGCTTCCACGGCGCGGGCGGCGTGCGTGCAATGGATGCTGGCCGGCGCTTCACGCTGGCGGACCATCCCGAACACGATCGCGATCCGGCCGACCAGCGCGAATTCGCGGCGATCGGCGTCGAATGGTGGATCGAGAACAACCTGCCCGTTGCCAGCAGCAGCGCCGATTTCCCGTACAGCCTGCGCGAAGCATTGACGCAGGCGCAGGACGGCTATGGCGCCGACCCCGCGTTTCGCGTGCCGCACGACGACGGCTCGGTCGGCTTCTATCTCGTCGAGGTCGAAGCACAGCGCGTGAGCGTGCCGTATCGCAGCCCGTTCGAACACGAGAAGCCGAAGATGCATCTCGAGACGGCGATCGTCGTCGGGCCGCAGGGCGAGGAAGTCTATACCGACGAGCTGAACCGGATCCGCGTGCAGTTCGTGTGGGACCGCCTGAACCCGGGTAACGAGAACGCGTCGTGCTGGGTGCGCGTCGTGCAATCGGATACCGGCGGCGGCTACGGCGGCGTGCACGTGCCGCGCATCGGCGAGGAAGTGCTGATCGACCATGTGGGCGGCGACTGCGACCGGCCGCTCGCCGTCGGGCGCGTGTACAACGGCGCGAACCAGCCGCAGTGGCATAGCGACGGGATCCTGTCCGGGTATCGGTCGAAGGAGTATTCGGGCGGCGGCTACAACCAGCTCGTGATGGACGACGCGACCGGGCAGAACCGCGTGCAACTGATGAGCAGCAGCGCGAACAGCCTGCTGCATCTCGGCTACATCATCGACCAGAACGGCAATGCGCGCGGGTCGTATCTCGGTAGCGGCTTCGATCTGCGCTCGGATGCGTACGGCGCGGTGCGGGCGAGCCAGGGCTTGTACGTGACGACCCATCCGAAGGCGGCGAACAGCCAGCCGCTCGACGTGAAGGAAGCGCAGCAGCAGCTCGTGACGGGCGAGAGCCTGATCGAAGCGATGTCGGGCGTGAGCGAGCAGCATCAGGCGGAAAGCCTGAAGGAGGCGCACGAAACGATGCGCGCGTTCACCGACGCGACGCAGGACAGCAAGTCGGGCAACGCGTCCGGTGGACGTACGGCGGGCGGCGGCACGGGCAGTGCGAATGCGTTCAAGGAGCCGGTGATGCTGTTCGGCAGCCCGTCGGGGATCGGGATGTCGACGCAGCAGTCGCTGCACGTTGTCGCGAACGATCACGTGAACGTGGCGAGCGGACAGAGCGTGCACGTGGCCGCGGGCAAGTCGCTGATCGGGAGCATCGGGCAGAAGCTGAGCCTGTTCGTGCAGAACGCAGGGATGAAGCTGTTCGCGGGCAAGGGCAAGGTCGAGATCCAGGCGCAGTCGGACAACGTCGAGGTGACCGCGCAGAAGGCGGTGAAGGTTGTGTCCGCCACCGACCGGATCGAGATCGCGGCCGATCAGGGGATTCTGCTGACGAGCGGCGGCGGGTATATCCGCATCAAGGACGGCAACATCGAGATTCATGCGCCGGGCGCCGTCGATGTGAAGGGGGCGTCGCACACGTTCGCCGGGCCGGCGAGCATGGGGTATCCGTTGCCGAGCCCCCGGCCGGATCAGCCGGGGCAGCTCGAACTGTTTCACAAGTACGTGAACGGCGAGGCGGTGAAAGGCGGACTGTTCACGGTGAAGGACGTGAACGGCGCCGTGCTGAAGAAAGGCGCACTCGACGACAGCGGTCATACGGTTGTGAGCGGGTTGCCGCCGGGCGCGGTGCGCGTCGAGTTCGGGAAGGATCCGCGCGAGTCGGATCAGCCGGCGAACTATTTCAAGCGGGCGAAGTGGCCGGCGGAGCCCGTGCAACCGTCGCCGGAAGCCGCGCAGGCCGCGGCAAGCGGACAGCTCGCGAGCCAGCTGCAGGGGATGGCGCCGGCCGCGACGACAGCGGCGATGGGGCTGGTGAGTGGCGGCAACGCGGGCGCGGCCCTCGGCGGGCTCGCGAGCGCCGCATTGCCGGCCGCTGCGACTGCGTTGGGTGGTGCCGGCGTTGCGTCGGCGTTGCAGACGGCCTCCAGCTTGAGCGGTGCGGCGAAGCAGGTGGCCGGGATGGTTCAGGCCGCACGTCAGGGCGGGCTTGCCGCGCTGGCCGCGCCGGCTGCGAATGCGGCGTCTGGCGCATTGCAGGGCGCATTGCCGGGCGTCGCCGGTATCGCGGGCAAGGGCGCCACGACCGTGGCGTCGGCCACGGGCGCGACGGGCATGAAGCTGCCGACGAGCGGGTTTGGCGGGCCGTTGAAATCCTGAGAGAGCGCGGCTTGTCAGCCGTCTTGAAAAAAAACGAATTGAACGAAGAACGACATGGCACAACAACTTCCACCGGGCGCTGAGAAGGAACAGGCTGTTACCTGGCTCAGCGATGTTTCCGCCAAGGATGTCGCCGCGGTCGGCAACCGCTTCGATGCGTGGTTGCGACGGATCAGCGGCAACCACATCACGTTCGAGGACGTGAAGACGTTTGCCGGTGCGGTGCCGATCATCGGCAACATCATGGCGATGGTCGACGCGCTCGGGGATATTGCCGAGATCATCGAGAAGCGCGGCGGCCAGGTACTCGATTACATGAGCCTCGCGATCAACCTGCTCGGCATCATTCCGATTCCGCCGACACTCGCGCCGTTCCGGATGTCGGCGCGCCCGCTGCTCGCGCTCGTCCGTCACGAATTGCTGGCGACCCGCAACAATCTCGGCGCGGCGATCATCTCCGTGCTGGTCACGCATATCAACGCGACGTGTGCGACCGAGATCGAGGATTTTCTGAACAAGCTGAAGGCTGGCCTCGTCGAGCTGCTCGACGGATGTGCATCGACATGCCAGGAAATTATGCTCGCGCTGGCGACGGGCATGGACAAGGCGCTGCACGGTCAGCTCTTCGACGCCAACGCGAATCTGAAGCGACAGCAGCAGCTCGCAGAGAAGATGGCCGACGACCGGCCGTGGTACAGCCCGAGCCGCGTCGGTGACGGCATTCAATTCGCGTACGAAGGAACCAAGGCGCTCGGAAAGAAGGTCATCAACAAGACTGCGGGCACCGTGGCGACGCTCGCGCCGGATGCATGGCTCGAGCCGTTTCGAAGCACGGTGACTTTCCTTCGGACCGAAGCGCCGAAGATTGCGTCATCGATTCGCTCGCTTGCAGGCAGTGAAGAAGGCAAGATGATGTGGCTGGTCTTGCAACTGATCGAGGCAGTCGGGCGCGTCAAGGCACGCGCAAAGCTTCATGAGCAGACTGCGGACGTCAAGGCAAGCGGGAAGAGCCAGGCGAAGAAGACGCGCGGGCAGGAGGGGCTCGAGAAAACCGACGGGCAAGCGCCGGCCGAAGGACCGGGGAAGAGCGCGTGCAAGGCATGCGGGCTCGGGGCATCACCGGCATCCATCGATTTCGCGTTCGGCGACGAAACGTTTTCGCACGTGGATTTCGACCTGCCGGGCGCCATGCCCGTCGTATGGGAGCGTACCTATCGTTCCCGGCTGTCAGCCTATGACAACGGTGAACTCGGTGCACGATGGATCACGCCGTATACGACGCGAATCGACGTCAAGAACGGTCAGTGGATCTATCGCGATGCGGAAGGGCGCAGCATCGAGTACCCGGCGCTTGCGGCCGGTGCGGTGCACGACGATCTGTCCGAGAACCTGACGCTGTCGCGGCTCGACGATACCTGGGTGACGATCGCATACGGCCATGACGTGCTGCATGTGTACGAGCGCCGCGGCGACGCGTTCCGGCTTGCGATGCAGAAGGACCGCGCCGGCAACACGATCACGCTCGACTACGATGCGCTCGATCGCGTTGCGCGCCTGATCGATGCGAGTGGCAATGTGCTCGCGTTCGAACACGACAGGCACGGCCGTATCGTGCAGATCGAGCACGTGCTCAAGGACGGTGCGCGTCGCACACTGGCGAGCTACGAATACGATGCGGACGGGGACCTCGTGCGCGCGGTCGATCGTCATGGCAATGCGCGGACGTATCAATATCACCGCCACCTCGTGACGCGTTACACGGACCGAACCGGCCGCGGAATGACGCTCGAATGGGACGGCGCGGATGCTGAAGACAATGCCGACGCGAAATGCATTCGCGAATACGCCGACGACGGCAGTCTGGATCTCCGGCTCGCGTGGAATCCGAACATCCGTCTGACCTACGTGACCGACGCGCTCGGTCAGATGACGCGGTACTACTTCAACATCCACGGCTACGTGTATCGGATCGTGTATCCGGATGGTAACCAGGAGTGGTTCCGGCGCGACGCCCATCACAATCTGGTGCTGCATATCCGGCAGGACGGCAGCATCGAGCGTCGCGAATACGACACGCGCGGCAACCTGATTCGGCACGAGCGGGCGGACGGCAGCGTTGTCGAGATGGCGTATGACGACAAGGATCAGATGATCCGGCTCGTCGATCCGAATGGTCATGTATGGCAGCGCAAGTACGACGACGCGGGCAACGTCGTCGAGGAAATCGATCCGCTCGAACATTCCACGAAGTACGAATACAACGACAAGGGTTTGCCGACGCAGATCACCGATGCGAAGGGCGGCTCGAAGACGCTCGAGTACAACGATGCCGGGCAGATGACGAGGTATACGGACTGCTCCGGAAAGACGACGGAGTGGCGGTACGACGATATCGGGCGTGTGATCGAGACGAAAGATGCGGCCGGAGGCGTGGTTGCCTATCGTTACGGCCCGAACGGACAACCGACGGAAGTGCGTTCGCCTGCCGGTGTCGAGCAAGTCCAATACGACGCGGAAGGCCGTTTGCTGCGGCATACCGATCAACTCGATCGTTCGACGCGATATGGCTACGATGCGGCCGGCCGCATTGCGAGTCGCGCCGATGCGCTCGGGCAGACGGTTGCGTATCGCTATGACCGTCTCGGCCGCTTGTCCGCGCTGACCGATGCGAACTTTGCGACGTACCTGTTTCACTACGATCCTGCGGGACGGCTGATCGAGGAGGTGGGCTTCGACGGCAAGTCGACGCGCTATCAGTACGACAGCGTGAGCGGCAGTCTCGTTTCGATCGATGAAGCGGGTTGCGTGACTTCGGTCGAAGTCGATGCAAACGGCCGGCTGCTGAAGCGCGCCGCGGGGGAAAGCGAAGAGCGGTTTGCCTACGATCGGAGCGGCAGATTGATCGACGCGGTGAATCGGTACAGCCGCGTGCAATTCTTCTTCGATCCGGTTGGCAATCTGGTGCGTGAACATCACGCCTACGATCTGTTCGGCGACCGGCGCAGCTACGTATGGCATCACGAATACGACGAACTCGGCAATCGGCGGCGTACCGTTCGGCCGGACGGGCATGTGGTCGACTGGTTGATGTATGGCTCGGGGCATGTGCACGGAATGCTGCTCGATGGCGAGGAGCGCGTGCAGTTCGAGCGTGACGATCTTCATCGCGAGACGGTGCGCGTGTTGTCGAGCAAGGTTGGGCAGCGCACGCACTATGATCCGGCCGGACGTGTGTTGCAGCAGACGATCCAGCGGTCGACGTCACCTGCGCCGCTTGCGGAGCGGCGGTATCGCTATGACGCGGCGGGGCAGTTGTCGCGGATCGAGGACAGCCGCAAGGGCGGGACCGACTATCGATACGATCCGGTCGGACGGTTGATCGAGGCAATCAGTCCGGTCGCGAAGGAACGGTTTGCGTTCGATCCGGCAAGCAACATCATCGATCCGGTGCGAACGGCGGAGACGCCTGCATCGCGTCCGAGCCCGGTGCGGCCGGAAAGCACGTTGCCGGTCGAGGTGCCGAAGGTGCTCGGGAACCTGCTGAAGGCGTATGCGGGGATGCACTTCGAGTACGACGCGCGCGGGAATCTGGTGCGCAAGCGTACGCCCGCGGGTGAGCAGGAATACGAGTGGGATGAGTTCAATCGCTTGCTGCGCGCGCGGGTTGCCGAGACGTCGCGGCAGAGTCAGGCGCGGTATTTCTATGATGCGTTCGGGCGACGTATCGCGAAGGAGGTGAACGGCGCGCGGACGGTGTTCGGGTGGGACGGTGACACGCTGGCGTACGAGAGTGATGGCGAGCGTGGCACGCATTATCTCTACGAGCCGGGGACGTTCGTGCCGCTGGCGCAGTATGTGGCGGAGCCCGTCGATGGGATCGCGACGCCGGAGTGGAAGAGTACCGACCGCTATGTGCCGGAGGAGGATCCGCTGCAGAAGGTGCCGGAGCGGCGGAGTGACGCGGCGGTGTTCTATTACCACTGCGATCAGATCGGTACGCCGCAGTTGCTGACGGACGACGACGGCGACGTTGTGTGGGAAGCGTCGTACAAGGCGTGGGGCGAAGCGCGGGAGGTGATTGCGCGGGCGTCGAAGGCGGCGGGGATCGCGCCTAAGAATCCGTTGCGGTTTCAGGGGCAGCAGGTCGATGACGAAACAGGGCTGCATTACAACCGGTATCGGTACTACGATTCCGGAAGTGGGCGCTTCGTTGGCAAAGATCCGATTGGGCTCGCTGGCGGGATCAACGCGTATCAATATGCTGACAACCCAACAGGGTGGATCGACCCGCTCGGCCTTGCTCGCTGTCCTTGCGATCCGTGTGGTAAGTCTCGTCGGTCAAGTCTGAGAGATATTCGTCGGCAGCTCGGCATCCCCTTGTCTCAGCAGCCCATCAGCCAGAAAATGGTCCCGTTGACGGATTCCAGCGGAAATTGGCTTCTTGGCGACAACAACAAGCCCGTCATGACGCGGGAATTGACCTATCAGGTCGGTGGTAAAAACGTGGTCATCCAAGACCATTCCGCAGGCCACGTATTCGGAGAAGGGGGGATCGGCGATCAACCGTCACACCACAACGTACGCCCCGAAGAAAACACCCGCACAGGAAAGATTCAGGGAATGGATGATCACTATTACTTCGACTGCCGGAACAAGAAATGAACCCGATACAGCGGATCATGAATCCACAAGCCCTTACGGCGCTTTATGGGAGCGAAGCACCACTTGATGGTGCCGAGATCCTTGAGGTCCAACTCAAGCGGGACGAACCTCGACTGTCGGTGAGAATCATGACCACTCAGAAGCCTGTTTCGCAGCCGAACCGATGGCCGAAAGACTATGACGTCGTCTATCTGAGCTTGTCATTTATCGGTGTTTCCGGCCTCTCCATCGGAGGGTGGGGGTACGATAACATTGTTGCGTCGTTTGTATCGACCGTCGCCGATAATGTTGCTGCGATAACGATTAATTGCAAGGAAGGCGCGTCGATTGCGTTGAAGTACGACTGGGTTCGCGTAGAGGGAATCACGTACGGCAATCTAGGTAGCGCCTAACTTTTCCAGTCCGCGCATAACTCGATGCGCTGAATCGACCCACTTGGGCTGGCTCGTTGCTCTTGCGAGCGCTGCTCAAAATGGGACGTTGGTCAGTACGACGAGCTCAAGAGGCGTTCAGCTTCAGGTGCCAATCGCGCAAGCGTACATTTACGACGCCGTTCCTGAGGACCAGCGTTCTCCATTTACTTATGGCTATTGTGGGGAACCCGATGCGCTCAGTCACATTGCCGCGAGCAATAATGTCAAATCGGTCGATGAGTTGAGGGGTATTACTCAAGGCGCAACATCAACAACTATCAGAAATGACGGAAAGCATTTGAAGTTCTGTCCCTCTTGTGCTCAAGTGATGCGGAAATTGGGAGTGTGTGACGGAGTGAAGGAATGATTGATCATCGGGAAGTGAGCGAAGTCGAATCGCTTGAGGTAAGGCTGCTCGAAAAGAATGCTTCATTCAGCGAAATCACGAATCATTATGCAAAATTTCTGCTTGATCTTGTTCAAGGAGAGGTGCTGGGAAATTTAATTCGTGATCGAGAGAAGCGGATTGCTGCGGCGTATTTAAAAATGGTTCCAATCATTGATGATATAAAGTCGCCGCGGTTAACAAGAAGGCAGGTGCTTGCGAGGCTATGGCACCTGGAAAAGGTGGCGCGGAAATCAAATACCGCATTTTCTGCTCTGGTTCGATGTGTAATTTGCTGCTTTGGAAGTGAGGGGCAATGGCTGCAAGATGATATCCGGGATGAGACACCGCTCTATGTCTATTTGTTCTTTTTGAAAATAGTTGGGCCGGAGTTGGCAAAATATTTTATTGAATATTTTGGCCGAGTGGGAGGACATCTGATG
Organism: Burkholderia anthinoferrum; assembly: GCF_002925705.1. Taxonomy (NCBI): domain Bacteria; kingdom Pseudomonadati; phylum Pseudomonadota; class Betaproteobacteria; order Burkholderiales; family Burkholderiaceae; genus Burkholderia; species Burkholderia anthinoferrum. The sequence goes on along the minus strand of NZ_LFZP01000045.1, from coordinate 88,750 downwards.
GCATGCGAGTGTGACACTTGAGCGGGTGTGCCGATTTGCGACCAGATCGATACACCGCGATGACTGACGAACAATTGCGATGATGTGGTGTGGGATGCGTCGTACAAAGTTTGGGTGAAGCGCGAACGGTGATTTCGCAGGCGTCGAAGGCGGCCGGGCTTGTGCCGAAGAATGTGTTCGGTTTCAGGGGCAACAAGTCGACGAGAAGACGTTACGAATGGGAAACGTCAATGAGACGAAACATGGGCACGATACTGTGTAAATCGCATGGCGCGACCGATCTGATACACGTTTCAAGCGATATCGCGGCCGACATAAAAACGGATGCGGGGCGCCTGGAAATGCTCCGTTATGACATCGACTGGCTGGGAGACGGACGCCCCGACATTTCGTACTTCGTCTCGACGGAGGTGGCGAAACAGTTCAGTCTGCCAGAGCCTGGTGATGCGCCATTTGGGCCGGATTTCGAGGAGCGGCATGCGGCTGTCTTCGGCAAGCTTGCCGCTGTTTGCGCCAAGTGTTTTGGCGAGTATCAGAGCAGAGTTGCCTGACCGGTTTGGGAAATAGGTATTGCGATATCGTGAATCTCTGGCAGCCGATATAGCCGGCATGGGCTCGTCAGACGGTTGACCCGACGGTATTTTTCGATCCACATGCAGCGCGCACCCCCACCCGCCTGCAACGGAAACCTGCCGATCGCGCTCGCTTGAAATTGGCATAATCACGGCCTGCCGTGAGGTTCTCGCGGCCGATGCAACGCAATCATCCGGATACCACCGCAATACCCATGTCGATCGACTCCCCGACCGAAGTGTCGCTACAACATATTCTCGAACGCCCCGGCGATTTCTCCGGGTGGCTTTACCTGCCGCCGATGCCGTGGGCGCTCGATACCGAGGGGGCGTTTTTCGAAGACGTCGATGACGCGGCAGCCGACGTTGCGCCTGCCATGGCGGCCCAGCCCGGCTGGAAAGTCACGCTGGACAGCGCGACGATCGAGGACATCGTGATCAACGCACACGATCAGGTGGACGAGCCGAGCGTCGCGCAATTGCTCGACGCGTTTGTCTTCTATGTCGAGAACGATGCATTTATCCTGTTTTGACGCCACGCATAGCGAATGCGAACGACGACAGTGATCGAGGAAACAACCATCGGCAATCGTTCACACGTGACGGAAGCGCCGTGCGACGACCCTGCGCAAGCGATCGCGGCCGTCGAACGACTGAACGGCCGCGATCGCTCGACCGTCGCCTTCGACGCGAGCGATGCAACGGTGATGACGATTGGCGGCGGCCACGACGCCGATACGTCGTCTTCATCGCATCGGAGATCGATGCCGCATTACTGAACCTGACGACGCCCGGAGTGTCGGCGGACGAAACGGTCGAACTCGTGGCGGGCGGCCAGAGAGGCCGCTATCCGGCGCGACAGTGCGTCGACCTCGCGACGGCGACGCGGGCGGCAGCCTATTTTGTATCGACTGGCGGCGCCGATCCGCGGTTATGCTGGCAAGCCGGCTGACCCTCCGCGCGAGGGGAAGGACATGAACATGGCGGACGATTTGGCAGCGCTGCGCGCACAACAGGACGCCGTTTGCGCACGCTACGGCCTGCATGCCGTCGAACCTGAAGACATGGTTGCCGTCGCGATGTCGACGCTCGGGCGCATGCCCGTCTACGGCACGCGCGTCGCACTGTCCGAAGGCGACAACGTCGGATGGTTCTTTCATTGCGGCGAATATTCCGACGCCGCCGACTTCTATCAGCCGTTGCATGCGGCGCACCTGTCGACCTATCTGCCATCGGTTCTGCCATATCTATGGTTGCCGGCCGGCGCACGCTTCATCATCGACGATGCCGGCTATGAAGACGTGTGGATGGAGTGAGGCACCGACACGCCGCCGATCTTTTTCAGTTGTTTGGACAAAGCGGGCAGAAGCGAAAAAGGACCGCAAGCGGTCCTTTCACCATGAAGCGTTGCTGAAAAACGCGCGCCTGTTACGGCAACGAAATCGTCAAATTAGCCGATTCCGGCCCAACCTTGATGACTTGCGAATAAGGCGCCAACGCCTGCAGCGTCTTGTCCTTGAGATAAGTATTGAGCCCGAGATACCCGAGTAGCGCCACGAGCGCGAACACGGCCCCGATCGCCCAGACCGGCACCTCGCGCTTGAGTCGATGCGCGATCTGGTCGGGCAGCGGCCAATGCGGCGCGAACGGCGCGCGTTTGCCCTTCATGTGCGCGATCTCGTCGCCGAGCCGCGCGGTGAGATAAGCCAGCTTCTCCGGCCCTTCGAGCAGATACTTGCCCTGGAACCCGAGCAGCAGGCACATATGGAACACCTCGAGCGACTGCAGCCGCGCCGCGCCCTGCGCGCGACATTCCTCGAGATACTGGAAGAATTTCTCGCCCGCGAGCTGTTCGCCGAACAGCACGAGCTGCAGCGGCCGGCGCTCCCAATCCGCGCGGATCTTGAACTGCGACGACAGCACCATTTCGTCGATCGCCGCGCAGAACGCGAACTTCGCGCCGTACACGTCCTCGGCGGCGATGTTCAGCTTCTTCGCGCCGCGCTCGAAATCGGACAGGAATTCCTGGATCCGCGTGCTGAACTCGCTGGCGCTGTCCGGCTCCCGCCCGTTCTTGAGCAGGAACAGCATGAAGAACCCGTCGTACAGCAAATCGAGCAGCGAGCGGGCCTGGAACGCGGAATCCGTCGACGCCGGGCTGTGCAGGGGCGGCGGCACGTTGTCGCCGAACAGGGAAGGCGCGTAGCTCATGATGTGACCGCGATCAGTTCGAATTTCAGGTCATTGATGCCAGTCGGCGCGTAGATCATCGCGGACTGGGCCTGCAGCATGCGCTCGTACAGCGGGCTGCGCGAATCGAGCGCGAAGTAGCACGCGCCGGGGCGCACCGGAATCGCGGGCGGCACCTGCGGCGTGTACGACAGCCGCACGCCGGGCATCGCCGACAGCACGAGCTTGTCGACGTCGTCGGGCGCGCCGACCTTGAAGCGGGCCGGCACCGCATCGACGAGCTCGACGCTCGGCATGTCCGCGGACACCGCCAGATAGAACTCGGTCTTGTCGTCGATCTTGCCGGAATCGAGGCGGCCGAGGTGGAACGACGGGCGCACCTCGTCGAGCGTGATCGCGAAATAGCGCGTCGAGATCACGGTGTCGAGCAGTTCGCGCAGCATCAGGTCGAGACGCGCGAAGCTCGGGCCCGGATCGTCGTGGCGGTACACGGGCAGGTCGGCGAGCGTGTAGCCCTTCGAGAACGTCATCAGCTGGCCCGCGAGGCGCAGCAGCTCTTGGAACAGCCGCTCCGGATGCAGCGCCGCGTGCTGGTGCAGGTGCGCGAGCGTCGCGAACGCGGCATTCGCGGTGTGCAGCAGCCAGAACGATGCGATGTCGCCCGAGCGGAACTCGATGATGTTCTTCGACGGCTCGCGGTGGAAGCCGTACAGCGCGTTCACCTTCGCCTGCAGCGCGTCGACGAGCTGGCGCAGCCGCTGGTGCAGGATCGGCGACGCCTCGATCGCGAGGCACGGCGGCACGAAGCTGTCGTCGATCTCGAAGCCGGACGTCGCGGTGCGGCGCACGCGCACGAGCGGCACGGACAGCAGCTGGTCGCGCGGCTCGCTGTGCGCGATCAGCTTGACCTGCGTCTTCAGGAACGTGATGTCGGCTTCGGCGGCGTCGGTGAAATTGTCGGCGACGCTCGTCTGCTCGCTGACGAACCGCGTCATGAAGCCGGCGGCCGGATCGTCGCTGTAGTTGGTGCCGTTCTCGCGCAGCGGATGCAGCGCGAGATAGAACACGAATTCGTTGATGCCGTCGGGCAACGTATCCAGCGCGATCGGCGGCGGCAGGTCGTCGGCCTGCGGCGCGGCATACAGCGCGCCGTCCGGAAACACGAGCGCGAGGTCGGCTACCCGCAGCACGTTGCTGCCGAGCGCGTCGCGGTCGATGCGCACCGAGCGCACGCCCCAGTTGTACGGCTGGATCGCCTGGATGGACTCGAACAGGCGCGCCTCGTGGTACGCGTCCTGCCGCTGAAAGTGTTGAGGCCGGAGGAACAGCCCTTCCCCCCACAGCACCTTGGCCGAATAACTCATGTCAAATCCGGTTAATGTGGCGTTGCGATGTAATCGATTTGTTCGTGCCCGAATTAAATCGCCAATTGTTAACTCTTGTTAATTGACATTCGTGCGTCATGTTTAACCGCAGGACACCGAAGACAGCATATTCAGCGGCTGCGAAGGCGCACCCTGTTGCGGTGCGATGACCGTGCCGCCGGTGACCGTCATCGCGCAGTTATGCAGGCCGATGATTATGCCGGATTTCTCCGACTTCGCCGGATCGAACGTCAGTTTCCATCGTTGCAGCGCGGGATCGCGGAACAGCGCGACGATACCGAATGCCTGCGCTTCGCGCGACACCTTCTCGGTCGCCGTATAGCGCTGGCCCGGAATCAGCGTGATTTCGCGCACGTTCAGCAGGTCGGCGCCGAGTGCGGCTTTTTCCTTGGTCGGATCGGTAAATGCGTCGAACGGCGCTTGCTGGAACGAGGTCGGGTCTTTCAGCGCATAGAGCCGGACGACGAGCGCGAGCGGCTTGTTGTCGGTCGCGGCGTTCAGGTTCGGCGCGGCGGCCAGCGTCAGCCCGATGTTGCGCGGCGGCTTCTGCGCATCGGGCACCTCGGGCTTGCCGATGCCGGCCGCGGACATCACGGCGCTCGCGGCCGAGCCGAGCAGCGGGGCGGCCGCGCATCCGGCCAGAAGGGCGCAGGCGACCAGCGGCAGCGCGTAGCGAATCATGGACGATCTCATCGTGTTTCCGGCGTGCCGCCTTTATCCCTGTCAAAACTGCCGGGTATTACCACGTTCGCTGCGGGTCCCCGACACTGCACCGTTCAACTATTAAGCACGCTCGCGTCAAGGCGAGCGCTCGGAAATTTTTTCCGCCGCTGGGGCGGCGCGCCGTGCGACCAGTAAAACTTGCGCTTCCCGGCCCGACGAAAAACCGCCGCGAGCCCGCCACGAGCGGTCATTCGAGGGGGTAGCGCCCGGTTTTAAAAGGAATTACTCTTCACACGACGATTGAATTATGAAAAATTGATCGGTACTATACCCGCGCGCTTCTTGCAAAGCAAAAGAACCAGATTCTCAACGATTTAAAACTCACGCGCCGGTGGATATAACGATGAAAGACCGTCTGTTCGCAAAACTGTCTGGGGTAGTGGTGGCTTGCGGCGTGATCGCCGGCTGTGCGAGCCAGCCTCCCGCGCCGCCGACTGCGGAAGTGTTCAACAAGTCGCTGGCCGATGCGGACGCCGTCGCGAAGGCGGGGGACCAGGACAAGGCGCTCGGCCTGTACCAGCAGCTCGCGAAGTCGGATCCGACGCGCGAGGAGCCGTGGTCGCGCATCGCCCAAATCCAGTTCGCGCAAAACCATTACGGCCAGGCGATCGTCGCCGCGCAGGAAGCGCTGCAGCGCGACGCGACCGATCGCCAGGCGAAGAGCGTGCTGGCCGTCGCCGGCCTGCGGATCGCCACGCAGTCGCTCGGCGAGCTGCGTCAGGATGCGTCGCTCGCGGGCGACGCGAAGTCCGACGCGCAGGCGCTCGCGAAGCAGCTGCGCGACACGCTCGGCGAGTCGGCGCTGTTCCCGCCGGAGCAGCGGGCGCAGACGAGGAAGTACAGCGGCCGCCGTACGGTGCATCGTGCGAAGGCCGGAGCCGCACCGGCCGCGGACACGGCCGCGAGCGCCGCCCCGACTCCGACGCCCCCCGCGGCGCAAAAGGGCAGCGCGGATCCGTTCGGCGCACTGCGCAACTGAAACCGCAACTGACGCGATAACCACAACTAACCTGGGAGCCGTCGAGATGGCCAAGAAAGAAAGCATTCAGAAAAGCTTGCAGAAAATACGGCCGCCGCGCGTCCAGCTGACCTACGAGGTCGAGAAGGGCGATGCGATCGAGGTGAAGGAACTGCCGTTCGTCGTCGGGGTCGTCGGCGATCTGGCGGGCCAGTCCGAAATCGAGCAGCCGAAGCTGCGCGACCGCAAGTTCGTCAATATCGACCGCGACAATTTCGACGACGTGATGAAGGCGATCGAGCCGCGCGCCGCGTTCCAGGTGGAAAACCGCCTGAGCCCGGAAGGCGGCAAGTTCGCGGTCGACCTGAAGTTCCGCTCGCTGTCGGATTTCAGCCCGGACGAAGTCGTCGAACAGGTCGAGCCGCTGCGCCGCCTGCTCGAGGCGCGCTCGAAGCTCGCCGACCTGCGCAACAAGCTCGCCGGCAACGACAAGCTCGAGGATCTGCTGTCCGAGGTGCTGAAGAACACGCAGCAGCTGCAGGAGCTCGCGAAGGGCACCGGCAGCGACAAAGACGGCGAATGACGACGGAGTGTTGAGATGAACCAGCAAACGGCTGCGGCCCAAGCGAGCGGCGCGGAATACGCCGCCGGGACTTCGCTGCTCGACGACATCGTCGAGAAGAGCAAGGTCGCGAAATCCGATTCCGAGCATGCGCGTGCGAAGGACCTGATCGGCGAACTCGTGCACCAGGTGCTCGACGGCACGGTGATCGTGTCGGACAACCTGTCGGCCACGATCGACGCGCGCGTCGCGGAACTCGACCGCCTGATTTCCACGCAGCTTTCCGCCGTGATGCACGCGCCGGAATTCCAGCGCCTCGAAAGCACGTGGCGCGGGCTGGACTATCTGGTCAAGGAAAGCAACACGGGCCAGACGATCAAGATCAAGGCGCTGCACGCGCCGAAGCGCGACCTCGTGCGCGACTTCAAGGGCGCGAGCGAGTTCGACCAGAGCGCGCTGTTCAAGAAGGTCTACGAAGAGGAATTCGGCACGTTCGGCGGCTCGCCGTTCGGTGCGCTGATCGGCGATTACGAGATCTCGCGCCAGCCGGAAGACATGTACTTCATCGAGCAGATGTCGCACGTCGCGGCGGCCGCGCATGCGCCGTTCATCGCGTCGGCGTCGCCGGAGCTGCTCGGCCTGGAGTCGTTCTCCGATCTCGGCAAGCCGCGCGACCTCGGCAAGGTGTTCGACACGGTCGAGTACGCGAAGTGGAAGTCGTTCCGCGACGCCGAGGATTCGCGCTACGTCGGCCTGACGCTGCCGCGCTTTCTCGGCCGGCTGCCGTTCAATCCGAAGGACGGCCAGACCGCGGAGAATTTCAACTTCGTCGAGGACGTCGACGGCACCGATCACGACAAGTACCTGTGGTGCAACGCGGCATGGGCCTTCGCGGCCCGCCTGACGGCCGCGTTCGACGACTTCGGCTGGTGCGCGGCGATCCGCGGCGTCGAAGGCGGCGGCCTCGTCGAGGATCTGCCGACCCACACGTTCAAGACCGACGACGGTGAAGTCGCGCTGAAGTGCCCGACAGAAATCGCGATCACCGATCGCCGCGAGAAGGAGCTGAGCGACCTCGGCTTCATCCCGCTCGTCCATTGCAAGAACTCAGATTACGCCGCGTTCTTCGCCGCGCAGTCGGTGCAAAAGCCGAAAAAGTACAGCACCGACAGCGCGAATGCGAACGCCGTCCTGTCCGCCCAGCTTCAGTACATCTTCTCGGTATCGCGCGTCGCGCATTACCTGAAGGCGATGATGCGGGACAAGATCGGCAGCTTCGCATCGGCGCAGAACGTGGAGACTTTCCTCAACCGGTGGATTTCGCAGTACGTCCTGCTCGACGACAACGCCTCGCAGGAACAGAAAGCGCAATTTCCGCTGCGCGAGGCATCCATACAAGTGTCGGAGATTCCGGGCAAGCCGGGCTCGTATCGTTCGGTCGCGTTCCTGCGCCCGCACTTTCAGCTCGACGAACTCTCGATTTCTCTGCGACTTGTCGCTGATCTGCCCAAACCGGCAAATTCATAAGCGAGTAAATCGCCCGGGCGGGCCGCCTGGGTAGGACGTTAAAACCACCTCTTTGGGGAGTCGAAGGGCCATGTTACATATGCACTTGCAGTTTGGTAGTCCCGCGGTGAAGGGCGAGTCCGCGGACAAGGACCACCAGGGCTGGATCGAACTGAAATCGTGGGATCACTCGATCGTTCAGCCGCGTTCGGCAACCGCATCGACCGCTGGCGGTCACACGATGACGCGTTGCGAGCACGGCGACATGATCTTCACGAAGGAAATCGATTCGTCGAGCCCGCTGCTGTACCAGCACGCTTCGGGCGGTACCACGTTCGACGAAGTGACGGTCCATTTCTCGCGCGCGGACGGTGAAGGCAAGCGCGTGCAGTATCTGGAAGTCAAGCTCAAGTACGTGATCATCTCGAGCATCGCCCCGAGCGTTCGCGAGGAAGGTCTGCCGATCGAGACGTTCTCGCTGAAGTACGCAGCCGTGCAGTGGAAGCAAACCCAGCAGAAGATCGGCGGCAACCAGGGCGGCAACACGCAGGGCGCCTGGAGCCTGACGAAGAACGACAAGACCTACGCGGTCTAAGGTCGGTTGCGGCAACGGGGCGCTCGCGTCCCGTTGCCGTTTTCGCTGTCAACACCGGCCGATGAAACGATTCGAACCCAGTTTTCTCGACAAGCTGTTCGACGACGAACCGCATCTGCCGGCCTCGGCCGCGATGCGGCAATTGTCGCTGGACGAGCTCAAGACCACGGTCGCCCGCGACGTCGAGGCGATCCTCAACACCCGTATCGCGCACACCGAGAACGAGCTGGCCGCGCTGCCGGAATGCCAGAAATCGGTGCTGACCTACGGGCTGAACGATTTCGCGGGGCTGAGCCTCGCGAGCCACTACGATCGCGCGTTCATCTGCAAGTCGATCCAGCAGGCGATCGCGCGCCACGAGCCGCGCCTGCAGCAGGTGCAGGTGACGTTCGAGCTGAACGAGCAGGCCACCAACGCGCTCTATTTCGCGATCCAGGCGTTGCTCGTGGTGCACCCGGCCGAGGAGCCGGTGAATTTCGACGCGATGCTGCAACCGTCGACGCTGCAGTATTCGGTCACGCGCGCACGCGCGGCACGCATGCAGTAAATCAAGCCGCCGAGCGGGCCGGACCGCCCGGTGGTGAATCAGGTCCGGCAGGAAATATTGAGGTTCGGGGTCGTCGATGGAAGAATTGCTGCCGTATTACGAACGCGAATTATCGTTTTTGCGGCGCTATTCGCGAGATTTCGCCGAACGCTATCCGAAGATCGCCGCGCGCCTCGCGCTGTCCGGCGAGCATTGCGAGGATCCGCACGTCGAGCGGATGATCGAGTCGTTCGCGCTGCTCGGCGCGCGCATCAACAAGAAGCTCGACGACGACTACCCGGAATTCACCGAAGCGCTGCTGGAAGTGCTGTATCCGCACTACCTGCGGCCGTTTCCGTCGTGCTCGATCGCGCAGTTCACGCCGGCTTCGCCCGGCCAGCAGACCGAACCGGTCGTGATCGATCGCGGCACCGAGCTGAAGAGCCGCCCGATCCGCGGCGTGCAATGCCGGTTCCGCACCGCCTACGACGTGACGCTCGCGCCGATCCGCATCTCGGAGGCGCGCTACACGCCGGTCGCGCTCGCGCCGAGCGCGACGGTGCTGCCGTCGAATGCGACGGGCGTGATCTCGATCACGTTCGAATCGCTCGCCGCGCAGCTCGATCTCGGCGCGCTGAAGCTGCCCACGCTGCGCGCGCACCTGCACGGCGAGCAGTCGTTCGTCGCCGCGCTGACCGACTGCCTGTTCATCAACGTGCTCGGTGCGTATGTCGAGCCCGAACGCAACGGCCGCTGGACTGCGCTGCGCAAGCTGCCGATCGCGCAGGCCGGCTTCGCCGAGGACGACGCGCTGATCGACTATCCGGCGAAGTCGCATCCCGCGTACCGTCTGCTCACCGAGTACTTCGCGTTCCCCGACAAGTTCGATTTCGTCGATTTCGACCTCGCGGCGATCGCACGCGCGTCGGGTCGCTGCCAGCGCGCGACGCTGCATCTCGTGCTGCAGGACGTGCGCGGCGATTCGCACGTCGCGCGCCTGCTCGAGCTGCTGACGGCGAGCCATTTCCGGCTGTTCTGCACGCCGATCGTCAACCTGTTCCGCCAGCACGGCGAGCCGATTCGCATCACGCACCGCGCGGTGTCGTATCCGGTGATCGCCGAGGCGCGGCGCGCGTTCGCATACGAGGTGTATTCGATCGACTCGGTGAAGCTCGTCCGGCAACAGGCGCACGAGGAATCGGTGATCGAGTTCCGGCCGTTCTATTCGCTGCATCACGGCGAAGCGGCGCGCATCGGCCACTACTGGTTCGCGCGCCGCAATGACTGGGTCGCGCAGAAGAGCCCCGGCTACGAAACCGAGATCTCGATCGTCGACATCGACTTCGAGCCGACGTCGCCGCAGACCGACACGCTGAGCCTCGACCTCACCTGCACGAACCGCGACCTGCCTTCGATGCTCGCGTTCGGCCTCGAAGGCGGCGACCTGTTCCAGGAGGGCGGCGCGCAGACGAGCGGCATCTCGCTGCTGCGCCGGCCGACACAAAGCGTGCGCTTCGAGCGCGGCCGCGCCGCGCACTGGCGGCTCGTGTCGCATCTCGCGCTCAACCACGTGTCGCTCGTCGCGCACGGCCTCGCGCCGCTGAAGGAAATGCTGACGCTGTACGACCTGCGGCGCACGGCCGTGTCGATGCGCCAGATCGACGGCCTGGCCGGCGTCGAACAGCGCGGCGCGGTGCAGTGGCTGCCCGGCAAGCCGTTCGCGACCTTCGTGCGCGGCATCGAGATCCGGCTGACGATCGACGAGGAGCACTTCGTCGGCGCGAGCCTCGCGTCGTTCGTGCGGGTGCTCGACAGCTTCTTCGGGCTGTACGTCCACCTCAACAGTTTCGTTCAATTGGTCGTCGTGTCGAAGCGCACCGGCGAGGAGATCATCCGATGCAAGCCCCGAACCGGCGAATCGATCCTGGCGTAGTCGACGCGCTGCTCGACGAGCCGCACCGCTTCGAGTTCTTCCAGGCGGTGCGCGTGCTCGAAGGGCTGTTCGCGCGGCAGGCGTCGGATGCCCCCGGCGCGTGGCGGCAGGGCGACGTGGTCGCGCAGCGCATCGAATTCCGCAACACGCTGTCGCTCGGCTTCCCGCCGAGCGAGATCGAAGGCGCGCGCTCGTTCGACGACGGCGGCGCGCCGCTGAACTCGGGCGAGCAGCGCGGCGCCGCGCTGGCCGCCGGCGAGCTTGGCCGCGTCGAGCTGACGCCCGCGTTCTTCGGGCTGCTCGGCGGGCAGGGCGCGCTGCCGCTGCACTACACCGAGCAGATCGTCGCGCGCGAGCATCTGCGGCGCGACCACGCGGCGCGCGCGTTCTTCGACGTGTTCTCGAACCGCGCGACCGCGCTGTTCTACGCGGCGTGGAAGAAATACCGGCTGCCGTTCCATTACGAACTCGACCGCGACGAGCGCTACCTGCCGCTGTTGCTCGCGATCGCGGGCGTGCCGAGCGACGAGGTGCGCGACAGCCTCGCGGCCGGCCCGGGCGGCGTGCTCGACGAGGCCGTGGCCGGCTACGCGCTCGCCGCGCGGCACCGGCCGATGTCGGCCGCCTACCTGCAGCGCACGCTGTCCGACTACTTCCGCGTGCCGGTGAAGATCGACCAGTTCGTCGGCAAGTGGTACGACGTGCCGCCCGATCAGCTGAGCGTGCTCGGCGAAGTCAACGCGGTGCTCGGCGCGACGGCGCTCGTCGGCGAGCGCGTGTGGCAGCGCGACATGCGCGCGCGGATCGTCGTCGGCCCGCTGTCCAAGCGCGACTACGAGGCGTTCCTGCCCGGCGGCGCGCACGCCGTCGCGCTCGAGCGAATGCTGACGCTGCTCGCCGGCGTCACGCTCGAGTACGAGGTGAAGCTCGTGCTGAAACGCACGGAAGTCGGCGCGAGCGTGCTCGGCGCGGGCTCGCGGCTGGGCTGGGACGCGTTCCTCTGCACGCGCGACGCGGCCGAGGACCGGTCCGATGCCCGCTACGAACTGCACGTGATTCACTGATCCCGAACGACAACAAACACGCAAACGAACCTGAGACCGACGCCATGAGCACGCCTCTGAAGACCCTGATCACGAAACTGAACCCGCTGTGCCGGCACGCGACCGAGCGCGCGGCGAGCGCGTGCCTGGCGCGCGGCCACTACGAGGTCGATCTGGAGCACCTGTTCCTCGCGCTGCTCGACGAGGCGACGGGCGACCTGCCGCTCGCGCTGCGCGCGAGCCGCGTCGATCCGCACGCACTGCACGCCGATCTCGAACGCGAACTCACGCGCCTGAAAACGGGCAACACGCGCACGCCGGTGTTCTCCGTCCATCTGATCGCGCTGTTCGAGCAGGCATGGCTGATCGCGTCGCTCGATTCGCAGCTCGGCCGCATCCGCTCGGGGCACCTGCTGCTCGCGCTGCTGACCGCGCCGGATCTCGCGCAGTTCGCGCAACGGATGTCGTCGCGGTTCGCGGAAATGAACGTGACGGACCTGAAGCACAAGTTCGACGAAATCATGGCCGGCTCGAGCGAAGCCGAGCCGCGCCAGGCGGACGACGACGACAGCGACGTCGCGCCGGCCGCCGACGGCATGGCGCCCGCGGCCGGCCCGTCGAAGACGCCCGCGCTCGACACGTACACGACCAACCTCACGCAGCGCGCGCGCGACGGCAAGATCGATCCGGTGATCGGCCGCGAAGCGGAGATTCGCCAGGCGATCGACATCCTCATGCGCCGCCGCCAGAACAACCCGATCATGACCGGCGAGGCCGGCGTCGGCAAAACGGCGGTCGTCGAAGGGCTCGCGCTGCGCATCGCGGCCGACGACGTGCCGCCGCCGTTGCGCGGCGTCGCGCTGCACGTGCTCGACATGGGGCTGCTGCAGGCCGGCGCGAGCGTGAAGGGCGAGTTCGAGAACCGGCTGAAGAGCGTGATCGACGAGGTGAAGAAGAGCGCGCACCCGATCATCCTGTTCATCGACGAGGCGCACACGATCATCGGCGCGGGCGGCCAGGCCGGCCAGAACGATGCGGCGAACCTGCTGAAGCCGGCGCTCGCGCGCGGCGAGCTGCGCACGATCGCCGCGACGACGTGGAGCGAATACAAGAAGTACTTCGAGAAGGATGCGGCGCTCGCGCGGCGCTTCCAGGTGGTGAAGGTCGAGGAGCCGAGCGAGCCGCTCGCAGCCGCGATGCTGCGCGGGATGTCGGGCCTGATGGAGAAGCATTTCAACGTGCGGATCCTCGACGATGCGATCACCGAGGCCGTGCGCCTGTCGCACCGCTACATCAGCGGCCGCCAGTTGCCGGACAAGGCGATCAGCGTGCTCGACACCGCATGCGCGAAGGTCGCGCTCGCGCACAGCGCGACGCCGGCCGCGATCGACGACACGAAGAAGCGCATCGAGCGCATCGATGCGGAAATCGCGTCGCTGGCGCGCGAGGCGGCGGGCGGCGCGGCGCACGACGAGCGGCTCGGCGAGCTGCGCGCCGCGCGCGACACGGCGCTCGAACAACTGGCGAAGGATGAAGAACGCTACGAAGCCGAGCGCGTGATCGTCGCCGAGATCACCGAGCTGCGCGACACGCTCGACAAGGCGCGCGGCCCGTCGGAAGACGGCGAACCCGTCGATGTGCACGCCACGCGCGAGAAGCTGGCCGAACGCGTCGCCGCGCTGCACGCGCTGCAGGGCGGCGAGCCGATGGTGCCGCTGCAAGTGGACGGCCATGTCGTCGCCGAGATCGTCGCCGCGTGGACGGGCATCCCGCTCGGCCGGATGGTGAAGGACGAGATCGACACCGTGCTGAACCTGCAGCCGCTGCTCGCCGCGCGCGTGATCGGGCAGGACCATGCATTGGAGGCGATCGCGCAGCGCGTGCGCACCGCGACCGCGAACCTCGAGGATCCGAACAAGCCGCGCGGCGTGTTCATGTTCGTCGGGCCGTCGGGCGTCGGCAAGACCGAGACGGCGCTGGCGCTGGCAGACATCCTGTACGGCGGCGAGCGCAAGATGGTCACGATCAACATGAGCGAGTACCAGGAAGCGCACAGCGTGTCGGGCCTGAAGGGCTCGCCGCCGGGCTACGTCGGTTACGGCGAGGGCGGCGTGCTGACCGAGGCCGTGCGCCGCAACCCGTATTCCGTCGTGCTGCTCGACGAGGTCGAGAAGGCGCACCCCGACGTGCTCGAGATGTTCTTCCAGGTGTTCGACAAGGGCACGATGGACGACGCGGAAGGGCGCGAGATCGACTTCCGCAACACGCTGATCATCCTGACGTCGAACGTCGGCTCGGCCGCGGTGATGCAGGCGTGCCTGAACAAGCCGGCCGAGGAGCTGCCCGATCCGGACGCGCTCGCCGAGACGCTGCGTCCGCAGCTGTACAAGACGTTCAAGCCGGCGTTCCTCGGCCGGATGAAGGTCGTGCCGTACTATCCGATCTCCGACGACGTGCTGGCCGAGATCATCGAGCTGAAGCTCGAACGCATCCGGCGCCGGATCGACGCGAACCACAAGGCCGCGTTCGAATGGGACGAGTCGCTCGTCGACGCGGTGCTCGCGCGCTGCACCGAGGTCGATTCGGGCGCCCGCAACGTCGACCACATCCTGAACGGCACGCTGCTGCCGGAGATCGCGGGCCACGTGCTCGGCCGGATCGCCGACGGCGCGGCCATCGCGCGCATCGCGGTGCGCGCGGACGAGGCCGGCGAATTCGCGTACACCGTCGAATGAGCGCGGCCGCGCCCAGTCAAGCATTGATGAACTGACCGAACCATGCCGATCAATCTCCCCGAGCTGCTGACGCCGATCAGCGATGCGTCGCCCAGCGGCGACGACCTGCTGTTTTCGAACGAATTCGACGCGATCCAGGACGCGCGGCGCTATGACGACCCGACGCTCGACCAGGGCGAATGGGTGACCGAGATCAAGGAGGCCGACTGGGGCTTCGTCGTCGACCATGCGGGCGAACTGCTGCGCACGCGCACGAAGGACCTGCGGCTCGCCGTGTGGCTGACCGAGGCGCTCGCGCTCGAGGACGGCATCACGGGCCTCACCGAAGGCTATGCGCTGCTCGAGGGCCTGTGCCGCGACTTCTGGGACACCTTCCACCCGCTGCCCGAGGACGACGACATCGAGCACCGGCTCGGCAACGTCGCGTGGCTGTCCGGCCGCACGGCCGAGCTGCTGCGCGCGGTGCCGCTGACGGACGGCGCGTCGAACGCGTTCAGCACGCTCGACTGGGAAGTCGCGCAGCACGTCGCGCAGGCGATCAGGCGCGACCCCGAACACGCGGACGACATCGCGCGCGGCAAACCGTCGATCGAGCAGATCGATGCATCGCGGCGCGTGACGTCGATCGCGTTCTACACGGCGCTGCTGGCGAACCTGAAGGCGTTCGAATTCGCGCTCGATGCATTCGAGGAGCGGCTCGTCGAGCGTGCGGGCGATTCGGCGCCGAGCTTCCGGCAGGCGCGCGATGCGTTCGAGACCGTGTACCGGCTCGCCGAGCGCTTCGCGCGCGAACAGGGTTATACGGGCAGCGCGCCGCACACGCAGGCGGCGCCGCAGGCGCAGCCCGAACGCATCGAGCCGGTGTTCGGCCAGCCGATCCAGACCGAGGAGACTCACGTGCAGCAGCAGACCGCTTCGCGTCCTCCGGTGACGCAGACGATCGCCGGCATCCAGAACCGCGCGCAGGCCGTCGACCAGTTGCGCGCGGTGGCGCGCTATTTCCGCCAGACCGAGCCGCACAGCCCGGTCGCGTATCTCGCCGACAAGGCGGCCGAATGGGCCGACATGCCGCTGCACAAGTGGCTCGAGAGCGTCGTGAAGGACGACGGCTCGCTGTCGCATATTCGTGAGCTGCTGGGGGTGCGGCCCGACGAGCAGTCGTGAAGGACCGTTGTTTGACCTGAGAGCGCGGGCCCGGCGGGCTCGTGATGAACGAGAAGAAGGGTGACGCATGAACGTGACCGAACTGGCACAGGCGATTCGTGGTGGCCTGATCCAGCAGGATCGGCTGCTGAAGACGGACATCCCGTCGCTGCCGAACAATGCGCTCGTGCCGCGCCGGGCCGTAACCCGTTCGAAACTCGGCCGTGATTTCAGCGTAACGCTCGATTTGGTGTCCACCGCGAGCGACGTCGAGCTCAAGACGCTGATCGCGCAGCCGATCACGCTGTGGATCCAGCGGGCGGACAAGTCGTATCTGCCGATCAACGGTTATATCCACACGGCGCGGCGGCTCGGCGCCGACGGCAGCCTGTCGAGTTACCAGCTGAGCTTCGCGTCGTGGATGCACTTCCTCAAGTTCCGCAGCGACATGCGGTACTGGCAGGACCAGCCGGTCGACGCGATCCTCGCCGACGTGTTCGACATGCATCCGCAGGCCAGGGGGCGATACCAGTTCGCGTTGTCGAAACCGTTGCCGTCCCGTTCGTACTGCCGCCAGAGCGAAACCGACTGGAACTTCGTGCATCGGCTGATGGAGGACGAAGGGCTGTTTGGCTTCTGGCGGCACAGTGAAGACGGGAAGGCGCACACGTTCGTCATCACCGACGACCTGCATACGGTCGACGCGCTGTCGCCGAATACCGTCAGGTTCGATCGTTCGGGCAGTGGCACCGAGACTGCCGGTTTCACCCAATGGACCGCGTCGCGGACGTTGCAAAGCACACTGCACACGACGCGCACGTTCGACTACAAGTCGCCGTCTGCGGCGGCCAATCCGAACGGCACGTCGCTGCCGACGAAGGCTGATCAGGGCGACCTGCCGGGTCAGGCGGAAATCTACGAATACACCGGCGCGTACACGTATTCGGGCCAGGACCGCGGCGAACATCTGTCGAAGATCCGCCTCGAGGAATGGGAGTCGCGGGCGAAGCGTTTCTTCGGCGTGGGCGGCGTGCGTTCGATTGACGCCGGCCGGCGTTTCACCCTCGTCGACCATCCGGAGCACGATCGCGATGCGGCGAGCGACCGCGAGTTCGCGGCCATCGGCGTCACGCGTTACATCGAGAACAATCTGCCGGTCTCGGATCACGAAGCGAGCTTCCCTCATAGCTTGCAGGCCGAGCTGGCGCAGGTGAAGGCTGGTCGCGGGGAAGTGGCGGCGTTCGAGGTCGGGCATGACGACGGCTCGGCCGGTTTCTATCTCGTCGAGGTCGAGGCGCAGCGCGCGAGCGTGCCGTATCGGAGCCCGTTCGAGCATCGGAAGCCCGAGATGCAACTCGAGACGGCGATCGTCGTGGGCCCGAAGGGCGAAGAGGTCTATACGGATGAACTGAACCGGATCAAGGTCATGTTCGTGTGGGACCGGCAGAGCGAAGGCCGAGAGACGGCATCGTGCTGGATGCGCGTCGTGCAGTCGGATACCGGTGGCGGTTACGGCGGTGTGCATATTCCACGCGTCGGCGAGGAAGTGCTGATCGGCTATATCGGTGGCGACTGCGACCGGCCGATCGTCATGCATCGCGTCTACAACGGTGTTGCCAAGCCGCAATGGCATAGCGACGGGATCCTGTCGGGCTTCCGGTCGAAGGAATATGCGGGATCGGGGCACAACGAGATGGTGCTCGACGACGCGACCGGGCAGAACCGCGCGCGCCTGTTCAGCAGCAGCGGGAATTCGCTGCTTCATCTCGGCTATCTGATCGAGCAAAACGGGAATACGCGCGGTGCGTATCTTGGCTCCGGTTTCGATCTGCGCACGGATGCGTACGGTGCGATGCGTGCCGGGCAAGGCCTGTACGTGACGACGCATCCGAAGCGGGCGAACAGTCAGCCGCTGGACGTGAGTGAAGCGAAGCAGCAGCTTGCCAATGCGGAAGGATTGATCGAGTCGATGTCGCAGGTCGGCGAGATGCATCAGGCGGAGAGTCTCGGCGCGGGGCACGACGCGCTGAAGCAATTTACTGACGCGACACAGAGTAGCGTGGCGGGTGCGACGACCGGCGGCGGCAGGACCGCAGGCGGCGGGACGGGCAACGCGAATGCGTTCAAGGAGCCGGTGATGCTGTTCGCGAGCCCGGCGGGGATCGGGGTGGCGTCGCAGCAGTCGGTGCATGTGGCCAGCGACCGGCAGACCAATATCGTCAGTGGCGAAAGCACGTTCATTACCAGCGGGAAATCGCTGATCGCCGGCGTCCGGGATCGCATCAGCCTGTTCGCGCAGAACGCCGGGATGAAGCTGTTCGCCGGGAAGGGCAAGGTCGAGGTCCAGGCGCACGTGGACAACGTCGAACTCACGGCGCAGAAGACCGTGAAGGTGATGGCGGCGACAGAGGCTGTCGACGTGGCTGCGAAGCGGGAGATATTGCTGACGTCGGGTGGCGCTTACATCCGGATCAAGGGCGGCAAAATCGAGCTTCACGCGCCAGGGAAAGTCGATTTCAAGGGGGCGCAGCACCAGTTCAGCGGACCGACGAGCATGCAGTATCCGTTGCCCGCGATGCCGGGCGGCACGTGCAAGCAATGCGTGCTGAACGCGCACAGCGGTCGTGAGTCGATGGTCGAGGCGGATTGATGGACGAAGTCAACGATACGGGCGACCGGAACGACTCGGTCGGCGCGAGCGAAGCGGCTGACGCGGAACCGAATCCACGCGAGCTGGAGTGGCCGGCGTTTCTCGAGACGCTGAAGGCTTCGGTCGCGCGTACGGACGACGCTGGGAATTCGATGCGGCTTTACGTACTCGTCGATACGCGCGGTTATCAGGAGTTGGATGTGCAGCTCGCGGCAGTGCCCCGCCTGCGCTATGCGTCGCTTTGGACGGATACCGGGCTCGATGCTTATACGGATATCGCGCCGTACCTGATCGCGTTCGATCGCGACGCGATCAACGACGAGAACGCCGAGCAGTATCGGCTGCTGCGCCAGCTGTGGTTGGAGGCGGTCGACCTGCATGCGGTGACGTGGCTGTGGTCGACGTGGTCGTTCGATGCGCTCGATCAGCATTTGCGCCAGTACGTGCAGTACAGGCTGCCCAACGGCCGCGCGTACTACCTCTTCTTTTTCGACAACCATGTACTGGGGCGACTTCGACAGGTGTGGCGCGATACGCAGGCGCAGCGGTTCGTCGCGCCGTTCGGCGAGATCCGGTATCGCGACCGGCGGCTGGGCGAAGTCGTGTGGCGCAATGACATGCACGCGAATGAAGGTGCGGTACCGGTGGGTGATGCGCCGGGTCTCGACGAGCAGCAGCATGCGCGACTGATCGAGCTCGGGTATCCGGACAAGCTCGTGCTGAAGTTCCGCGAGACGATGGGGGCGATGGTTGATCACATGTCCGATGCGGAACTGCATGATCGAGTAGTCGAGCAACTCGATCGCGCTGCCGCGCACGGGATTGCCGAAGAAGCGGGGTTGCAGTGCTACGTGATGTCGGGAGTGCTGGTTGCGCCGCGGTTCGACGAGCATCCGGTCGTGAAGTCGCGTCTCGAGGCCGCTTCGCGCGGAGAAACGAGCGTGGATGCGGCACTGGCCTCGATCGACGATGCGACGTGGGACGCGATTCGCGATGCGCACGAGCGGGGATTGCTGGAGGCGCGTAGTGACGTGGCGTAGGTTCGGGCTCGTGGCGATGCTTGACGACGCGCGACTGCCTATTGTCGATGTCGTCAGGTGGGCGAAACGGTATCAGACGCAACTGGACAAGCGATATGCCGAGCGCGAGGATCAGCGGTTTCGTCGTATCGCTCGTGTTGTCGCGTCGGCGTGGTTGAAATACCGTCTGACCGATCGGGATGATATCGAGCAGTATGCGTATTACGCGGTGCTCGTGAACAGCCGGTTCGATGTACCTCCTGAGGTGCAGCGCATCGTGCAAACGGCCGCCGGCAAGCCGGGGATGTTCGCGAAATCGATGCGATCGCTGCCGAAGCGTGTGTTGTTCTCGCTGTCGAACAACGCGTTCGAAGCAGCGGCGGTGCCGGTGATATTCGATGGTTTGCCGCCACCGCCGCGTGCAAAGGATGCGCTGCATGGGGGATCGTACCGGGTACGTATTGGACGCGATTTGCGACACAGACGACCGGATTCTTCTGGAGGAACTCAGCGGTGCGGCGTAAGTCTGCGCTTGCCGTTTGCGACGGCAAGGTCGACACACTCTCGGAGTGAATGCTGCAGAAACCGCTGTTCGAACCGACGAACGAAAATATCAAGCTGGTCGCCGTGCAGGCCCGTTCCCGACGTCATGCTGCGGCGGCCATATGAAGAGAGTGCTTATGCCTGATTTCATGCAATACGCTGCGCCGAAAGTCCGCACGATCGTTCCAGACCGTCACGGCGCACGCGCAACTCGCGGACGGTTCCTCGCCGCGTTGCGACTCGCCGCCGCAGGCTTGCTATTCGTGTCGATGGCGGCGTGCAGCAAGTCCGATCCGACCTACACTAGCATTTCAACGGAGGCGCTGAACTACCTGCCATACAACCTCGTTCGGTTCACGATCACCGACCAGTTCGGCAACAAGGCACGCGGCGGCGGCGACCTGGAACCCGGGGCCGGGGAGGGCAGCATCTCCTGCTGTTACTTGCTGAAGGGCAACGATTTCAAGGTTCAGTGGACGTATTACGATGCGGACAACTGGCGGCCGGGTGAGCAGGTGAAGAAACAGCAGGCGGAGACGAACGTTTCGTTGCCGCCAACCAAGGAGCCGGATTCGATTGGCTCGCGCATTCTCGAGGTCCACTTCTACCCCGATCATCATGTCGAACTGGTATTTCCTGGAGAGATGCTGGGCAGTACCAGGTTGCCGATCGTGGACGTGTCGCGTGACTTGACGAAACGGTACGGCAAGCGCCTCGACAAGAAGTACGAGGACAATGACGCCCAGTCGCACCGCAGGATTTCGAGAACCGTTGCGGAGGCTTGGATCAAGTACCGCTTCACAGATCGCAGCGACCTTGAGCAATACGCCTATTACGCGCTTCTGGTGAATCCCCGGTTCGACGCGCACCCGGCGGTGCAGAAGATCATCCAGTCGAGCAAGGGGAAACCGGGAGCATTCGCGAAGGCGGCGGCCGCCCTGTCACCGACCGTTGTGAAGGAGCTTGGGCAGAACCGATTTCAGGCGGTTGCGGTACCGTCCATTCCCGCGGGCCTGGTGCCACCGCCACGTGAGGAGAATAGCCATGGCGGCAGCTAACGATCGAAACGCCATTCGACTCGATCCGGACGACGCTACGCCACAGAGCGTGCGAATGGCAGTCGACAAGATGGCGACAGCCAACTATCCAAAGGGAGATTGTCTGCCGTGCGGAGCAACGATCCGTATCGGCGTATTCTTCGATGCGTTCGGTCGAAGCAGGGACGAAGACGATCCGGACAGCGGACTGTACTCGAACATCTCGCGTCTTTTCGATGCGCACCGCACCAACCTAGACGTCGATCGTCCGGTGAATCAGTTCTGGTTCCGCCTTTACTATTCGGGCCTCGGGACGGATCTCAACGCGGATGCCAAGTCGAACGACTGGCTCAATGCTGGCCTGGCCGCGGGGAAAATGGTCGGCAAGAAGGTGCTCGCCGCAACGAAGGGCGTTGTGGAGTCAGTCGCACGTGTGAACCAGCCGATCAAGCAACTGGACGTAAAAGGTCGCGTGACGACGGCAGCCAAGCAGTCCGCCTCGGAGTTCTCGTTTCGGCCGATGCTGAATGCTTTCAACGACTTTAAGAAGGATATCCAGAACATCCCCCGAACCGCACGCCGCATCGCGAACGTATTGGACGCGTCGCCGGAGCGGATCTGGGAGCGCACGAAAGCAGGCGGCATCGCGGTATTCCGGAACGCAAAAAACGACGCGAAGCGCAATCCGCTCAAGATCGTGCAATCGACAGTCCGTCAGGTCATTACGGGAATCGCGATCGAAAACGTACCGATCGTGCGCGATGCGCAGGTGATGAGCGCGTACTTCGGCACCGGCGTCGATTCACGGCTCGTTGCCGCGAAGGACCAGCTGGAAAAAGCGGTTGAGGCGGTCAAGGGACAGGTGTCGAAGATTCGAAAGATCGAAGTATCGGTGTTTGGCGCCGATCGCGGTTGCGTGCTGGCACGCGCGTTCGTCAACGATCTGGCGACCAAGTACAAGCGTCGCGACGATCAGGACCTTGCACTCAACGGCATTTCGCTCGAAATAAAGTTCGTCGGTCTGCTGGATGCGGTGTCGTCGATTATGTCGGAAGAGGCCGGCGAGATTATCGGCATCCTGCCGTTTCTCGGGACCATCAAGCCGAATTACAAGGACCGGTCGCTTGCCGTGCCCGCAAGCGTGCAGCGGTGCGTGCATTTCGCTGCCGCTCACGAGATGCGCATGTACCAGCGACTCGACAGCCTGGAAAAGACTCGTGCCGAGCAACGGCTCTATCCGGGAACGAGCAGCGACATCGCCGGCGGTTCGTTGCATGGTTCGCTGGGCTTCAATGCAGAGCTGATGCGTATCCCGCTACGGGACATGCTGTTCGAAGCGCTCAAGGCTGGTAGTGCGCTTCTCGACATGGAAACGCTAGCCAAGCGGCGGCCTGACGTATTCAGTCGCTTCTCGATTGCGACGCCGATCACCTACGAAGGCAAGCAATACAGGATCAGGGCGCTAGTCGATGCGTACCGCAAGGTTGTTCCGGACACGCAGGGCGTGAACTTTCTGCCGCATGCGGAGGTATTCCTGCGCTGGATCGCCGTGCGATACCAGGATCCGGAATTCCGTCATTCCGTGACCGACCCGGCAACCGAGTGGCGCAAGGACGTCGAAAAAGCCGACTACGACCGGCGCGACGCAAAGGCGAAGCTCGACTGGGCGATGATGGGCAGCCAGCGGATGGACTCGCCCGAGATCCAGAAGCTGAAGCTCGCGAAGCAGGCGGCGGACAAGCGTTACAACGATTTATGGAAGGATGTCCCGCCGAGCAATTACACGACGGTCTGGCAGCGTCTCGACAAGGAAGCGAGGGAGATGACTGGCAAGTGGGAGAAGATGCGGCCGGAATACGAGGCCGAGCAACGGCGCCGCTTCACGCAGTCGTTCAACAACAAGCCGACTTATACGCCGCTGTTCCTTGCGCCCGCGTTTGCACGCCGTGTTGAGCTGAACGAGGACGAGGTTGCGCTGGTCAAGGCCTGGGAGCAGGGGTATGCGGGGAAGAACCCGCTTCCGCCCGAGGTGATGGCGATGTTCGACATGCTCGTCCACGATACGTTGCTGACGAGTTGGCAGGATCACGTGCTCGCGCCTTCGCTGTACTTCAGGACGCGGGACAAGGACGTGTTCGGAAAGACGGACTATGCGAAGGAAGACAAGCAGCGCAAGAGCGACGATCTCACTGCGAAACGGGTCGACCAGGCGAGCAAGCAGAGCCAGCAATGGACGAGAGGTTACCAGGGCACGCCACCGACACATTGACGTCCTTCTGTGGCACGCAACCGCCTACCGCTGACACTCGGTGGCACCGGGGGCGGATCATCCGAAGCCGCCCCCCGCCAACTCACTGCCCCACCCGGAACTCGATCCGCCGATTCCTCGCCCTGCCATCCGCCGTATCGTTCGGCGCGATCGGCTGATCCGGGCCCACCCCCGTCGTCGTCATCTGCTGCGGCGGAATGCTCTTCGTGATCAGATAACCCTTCACCGCATCCGCGCGCGCCTGGCTCAGCGCGATGTTCGACGTGCGGTTCCCCGAGTTGTCGGTGTGGCCGATGATGTCGACCGTGCGGTTCTGCATCTTCGCGAGCGCGGCCGCCATCTGGTCGAGGATCAGCTTGCCCTGCGGCGTCAGCGTCGCGCTGCCGGTCTCGAACTCGATCGTCCGGTTCGCGAGCGTCTGGTCGAGCACGCCCTGTTCGGACGCCGACACGCGCAGCCCGTTCTTGATCGTGTACGTCGGGTTCAGCGTGTTCGCCATGTCGCTCGCGAGTTGCTGGCGCTGCGCCTCGTTGTGCACCTCGCCCTTCATCTCGATCTGCGTGCCGTTGATCTTCAACTGGCCCTTGCTGATCTGCTTGAGCTGCGCGCCGAGCAGCTTCTGCACGTTCGCGCTCCAGTTCGGCGGCGTCGCGACGTCGCCCACCTCGATCTGGTCGACGACGTTCGTCGCGCCGTACGTGTCGCGCAGCTTCTGCAGCACGGCCGCCTTGGTCGCCTCGTCGGGCACCTTGCCGCCCACCACCACCTGGCCGGGCGTCGCGTTCGCGGGCGGCGGCGCGATCGTGGCGGCGGTGCCGTGCACCACCGTGCCGGACGCGCCGCCGGCGTTCGGACTGGCCTGCGGCAGCGCGGTCGTCGCGACCGTGCCGTTGCCGACCGGCGTGACGGTCGCGCCGGTGTTCTGCGCGAAGGCCGCGCCGCTCGCGACGAGGCCGGCGGCGAACAGTGCGGCGAGGGCGGGCGAGACGGCGGCCGAAAGACGCGCGCGCCGGGCCTGAATCGTGCGATGCATGCCGTCAGCCTCCGATGAACGCTTCGCGGAACGCGTCGATGGCGACGCGCAGCGAGAGTTGCGGTTGGTCGAGGTAGCTGACGAGCTTGCTGATCTGGTGATCGTTTTGCGCATGGGCGTCGATCCATTCGGGATCGTCGATGTCGATGTTGTGGGCGGCGTAGGTCTGCGGGTCGACGACGCTCAGCAGCGTCTTCGCCGACGCGCCGTTGAAGCCGATGATCAGCCGTTCGCGTTCGGCGATCGTGCCGATGAAGATCGCGAGCTCGAAGTCGGCCTGCGCGACGAACGGCGCGATCAGCTCGAGCCAGAACGCGGCGACGAGGCTGCGGTAGAACGGATCGACCGGCAGCGGCAGCGTGAGGCCGCGTTCGATGTGCGACGAGCCGCTCTGCATCACCGGCCGCAGCAGCGAGCCGAGCGCGAGCATCGCGCCGCGCAGCCGCACCGGGTGACCGCTTTCGAGCAGCATCTGCTGCAGGCCGTACAGCGACTGGTGTTCGACGAAATCGTTGAAGGTGCCGTCATGCGACGTGCCGGGCCCGCCGATGTCGATCGGCACCTGCGTGTCGCCGAGCGCCTGCAGCGCGCCGGGCGGCTCGTCCTTGCCGAGCAGCGGCGGGATCTGCGCGGCGACGCGCGACCACAGCCGCGCGAACGCGAGCGGGCTGCGCGCGAGGAACGCGAGCGGCCGGTCGACCTCCAGCGCGGTGGCGCCGAGGAACGGGAAGCGGCGCATCGACACGTCGTGGCTCGCGACCATGTGGCCCGCGATCGCGAGCTTGCTGCGCGAGCCGAGGAACGCGAAATGCATCGGCTTCGCGTCCTCGTAGACGATCTTCCAGCGCGGATCTTCCGCGAGCAGCTCCAGCGCCTGCGCGATCCAGCGATCGAGCGTCTGCAGCAACTGCGGATTGTGCGCGCTCTTCACGAAGTCGCCGCGCGACGGAATCTTGCCGAAGTAGGCGATTTGCGCCTGTACGGTTTGCGTCATTGCGCCCTCTGTGCATTCGTTGCGTTGGCGGCCGCGACGGCCGGCGCGGCGCCCGGCGTGCCGGTGCCGGCTTGCGTCGCGTTCTGCGCGGCGCCCGCGCTCGCGTCGGCGACCGACGACGGCAGCTGCAGGCCGCGCAGGCTCTGCTGCTGCGGCTGGTCACCGCTGCCGGTCGACGGTTGCGACGTGCTGATGATGCGCATCGTCACCGACACGTTCACGCTGCCCTGCGCCCACGTCAGGTCGAACGTGCCGTCCGGACGGCGCTTGCGCTGTGCCGAGTTGATCAGCTTCTCGAGACCGTAGCGGCCCGGCTCGTTGACGAGCTGCACCGTGCGGCCGTCGAAGGTCGTCGCGGACAGCGTCGCGCCCGGCGAGCCCTGCGGGTTCGGCCACACGAAGTTGGTCCACTGCGGCGGCGTGTTGCGGTAGCGCAGTTGCTGGCCGTCGATCGCGATCGTGTATTCCGTCGTGCCCGTGCTCGGTTGCGGCAGGATCTGGAACACGGTCTGCGGCTCGGACGACGCGGCCGCGCTGCCGGCGGCGCCGCCCGCGAGCGGCGCGACCCAGCGTGCGAAGCCGTTCGTGAAGTCCGGCGTGAGCCCGATGCCCATGTCGCCCCACGTGCGGGCGGCGAGCGTGTCGCCGCGGCGCACCGCGAGCGGCCCGAGCGTCGTGCCGACGAACTTCGCGATCGAGCCGTCCGGGCCGAACACCTGCGCGATCTCGCCGGCGCCGGCCTCGACCTTCGCGTTCGCCGCGAACGGGTACTTCGTTGCAAGCGAGTTCTGGAACGGCTGGTAGACCTGCGCGTTCCACACCTTGTTGACTTCGGCGCTGGCCGGCTGGATCACGACCGCGAACGCCTGCATCAGCGGCCGCACCAGCAGCGGGCGCAGCGACTTGCGTTGCGAATCGGTCAGGCCCGTCAGCATCTGCTCGTCGACGAGCTTCAGCGAATCGGCGAGTTCCGAACCGCTGCCGTCGAGCGTTTGCTGCATCAGCTGACGCGCGCCCGGCCCCGGGTCACCCTGGTTCTTGATCACGTTGAAGCGCGTGCGGACCTTCGACAGCGACTCCATGTAGCCCTTCAGCATCGACGTGCCGTCATGCGTCGCGACGATCCGCGCGAGCCCGACGAACTCCTGGCCGATCGGGCCCATCGGCACCTCGGCCGGATTGCCGTTGATGTCGATGTTGGCCGCCGCCATCTGGCCGGCCTGCGAGCGCGTGAACAGTTGCTTGACCCAGTTCACGACGCCCGTCTGCGCCTTCTTGATCGCGACGTTTGCGAGCGACGGGTTGTCCCACGACGTCTGGTCGTACGCGGTCTCGAGGATCTTGCGGATCGGCGAATCCTGCGGGTCGCCCAGGCGGTTCATGCCGTCGACGGCCTGGCCGAAGCTGGTGAAGCCCTGGACCGCGATGCCCTGCATGAACTTCTGCCAGTGCTGCGCGTACTCGGTCTTGTACATGCCGACGAGCGTCTTCTGGATCTGTTCGGGGCTGCCCTCGAGCGTCAGGTCGTCCTGCGTCGACGTGTTGAGCACCCAATCCTTCGCCTGCAGTTCCTTGGTCGCCGCATCGCGGATCGCCGGCTGCACGTAGTCGAACCACGCTTCGCGCGTGAACGTGCCCGGAATCGCGTAGCTGCCTGCCACGAGACCCTGGTTGCCGTCGCCGACGATGCGCGCGATCGTCATCGGCGCGAAGCGGGTCGACGCGCGCGCCTTGATTTCCTCGTACACGCGCTGGCGGGCCGGCATGCCGCGCACCACGCGGCGCAGGTTCTCGCGGGTCTGGTCGACGAGCGCGAGGTTCGCGTCGATCATCGGCCAGTCGTTGTCGTTCACGCGCGACAGGTAGAACGAGATCATGCGCTCGGCGCTCCGGATCATCTCGTCGCGCGGCATGTTGCCGCGATTCGTCTCGAGCCAGCCGCGCCAGAAGCGGGCGAGCTGGTCGGTCAGGTGCGCCTGTTCGACGTGGCGCTTGTCGGACAGCATCAGGTACGTCTTGAGCGCGTTGTACGCATCCTGCACGTTGGTCGGCGACGCGTCGCTGTAGAGGCCGCCCTGCGGCGCGGCTGCCTGTTGCGGGGCGGCGGCCGGCGCGGTGCCGGACGCGGCCAGCGCGGCGCCCGCCTGCGGCGCGGCGCCTGCCGCGTTTGTCGAGACCGGCATCGTACCGCCCTGCACGGCGCCCGATTCGGGCGGGCGCGTCATCGGCACGAGCTGCTCGGGGTGCGCGTTCACGTCCTTCATGAACGACGCGAGGTTCTGCGACACGGGGGCCAGCAGGATCTGGCGCACGCCGCCGTAGTACTCGGTCAGCAGGTGCTGCTCGAGACGGTCGCCCTGGTACAGGCCGAGCGACACCGACAGCGGCTTGTCGCGGCGGAACTGTTCGAGCTGCTCGATCCGGTCCTCGAGGATGTCCATCGCCTGCAGGCGCGACTGCAGGTCGTTGCGGCCCTGCTGCAGGCGCGTGACGTTGTCGAGGTCGGCCTGCACGTTCGCGACGAGCTGCTGGTTGCCGATCGTCGACCAGGTCCAGCCGCCCAGCGCGAGCGCGAGCGCCGCGACGAAGCCGAAGAAGGTCGCGTAGCGCAGCCGCGTCTTGGTCGGGCTCGCGAACTGGCGCACCGTCTGGCGGTCGGCGAAGATCACCTTCGAGAACAGGTCGCGCAGGAAGAAGCCGTTCTTCGAGAACGCGCTGTGCGGTTTCGGCAGCGCGCTCGCGTCGAGGCCGAAGCGGTGCGCGATGCGCTGCGCGGCCGCGCTGTTGGTTTCGCCTTCCTGCAGCGCGCTGGTGAAGTAGAAGCCGCGGAAGATCGGCTTGTACTGGAACGGGTTGTTCTCGAACAGCGTCGCGAGGAACGCGCGCAGCGACGGCTTGATCGTCGAGAATTCGAGCGGGAAGCTCAACTGGCCCGGCGACAGCTGGTTGCCGCGCGACAGCGACAGCTGCGCGACGCTGATTTCCTTCAGCCCTTCGTAGAGTTCCTCGAAGTGCGTGTCGAACTGCGCGACGACGTCGCGCTTGTCGTCGGGCTCGTAGGGCAGGGTGGCGCCCCACACGCGGTCATACTCGTGCTTGTCGCTGCTGCTGAAGAATTCGGTGAAGCCGGTGATCAGGTCGGCCTTCGTGAACATCACGTAGACCGGCGCGAACACTTCCAGTTTTTCCGTCAGCTCCTGAACGCGCTGGCGGAGATTCTTCGCGAGGTTGATCGCGAATTCGGGGCGGTTGCCGGTGAGCTCGGCGATGCTGGCCGTGACGATGATGCCGTTGATCGGCGCCTTCGGGCGGTAGCGCTTGAGCAGTCCGAGGAAGCCGAGCCACTCGCTGCGGTCTTCCTCGTGCACCGAATAGCGGCCGGCCGTGTCGAGCAGGATCCCTTCGGTCGTGAAGAACCAGTCGCAGTTGCGCGTGCCGCCGATGCCGTGGATCACGGCGCTGTTCTTGTCCGCGAACGGGAATTGCAGGCCGGAATTGAGCACGGCGCTGCTCTTGCCGGCGGCCGGGTTGCCGATCACGATGTACCACGGCAGTTCGTACAGCGCGGAGCCGCCCGACACCTGGCCGATCTTCGACGTCTTGATCGTCTTCACCGCATCCGACAGGCGCGTGCGCAGCACGTCGAGGTCGGCCGTCTTCGCGTCCGGCGCGAGCGCGGCGGCGGCCGGCGCGGCGATCTTGCCGGTTTCCGCCTGCTCTTCCAGCACCTGGCCCAGCTGCTGGTTCGCGCGCTTCACGCGCCAGCGGCGCCACAGCGCGACGGCGAGCCACAGCGCGAGAACCGCCGCGAACGCGATCGCCGCCCACAGGAGCGGCAACTGCAGCATGTCGGCGACGATGAACAGGATGGCCGCTAGCGCGACGATCCCGACGATCGAGAGCGTACGCGGATGAGTCAGCACGTTGAGGATGCGTTGCATAGGACGTTCAGGTTCCGGTGCGATTCGGTGAGGCGACGCAGGCGCGTCGAGCGGCAAGGGTGGCGCCGCGATGTGTCGCCATGCTGTCAAACGGGATGAAGGAGGCTGGCATCAATACGCTCGCGGCATCGGAGAAGGCGCGCGCATTAACGAAAGGACGCTGTGAGATTTAAAACGGAAGCGGCGGCCGGAAAAAATCGCGCACCGGAATGCCCGATTGTTTGCGCCGCCCAAATCGTTTCCTGCCGGGTGATTAAAAAGCCCCATGCCGCCCTCATTATTTCTTGTCCGGCAGCCCTGACTAGCTGCCGCGTCCCAGTTTAAAACCGGGTTTATGGTATTCCACGTGCCCGAGATCCATCATTTTCCATCGGCCGCCCCAGGTCAGGCCGACTTGTTCGGCGACCTGGCCGTACAACTGGTAGCCGCGCATCGCCCACGGGTCTTTCTCGGAAATGACCAGCTTGCCGTCGCGCAGGAATGCGTTGTCCGCCGCCAGCCCGAACTGGTGATAACTCTGGAAGGCTGCCGCGTTGGTCACGTTGCTGCCCATCTGCGCCAGCCGGTTCTGCCGTTCCGGGCTCCGGTAACCTTCCAGCAGCGCCATTTCATAACCGTGCTGTTCGTGCATGATCTTGTAGACCAGCAGCAAACGCGTGCGGAAATCCGGGTCCAGCAGGTTCCAGTCGCGGCTCGCATCCTTCAGCGCCGGGCGGACCTGCTCGACTTCCTTCGTGGCGAAGACTTCCGGCGGCAGCGGCGGCGGCGGCACGAGCTGCTCGCCCTGCAGCAGCGCGGCGATTTTCTCGTCGGGCACGCGCGCCGTGTCGTCGTACTGGAACAATTGCCGGCCGCGTAACGCAATGGCGACCAATGGCGGCGTCGCAAGAATACCTGCCGATACCATAATCATCAAGCGCCGTCGAACCAGTAAATTTTGCACATCGCTTAATGCGCCGCGCGTCACGCTTGCCGATTTAACAATCTGACTGCGCGCGCGCGCGGCGCGATCGTTGGCCCGGCGCGTGAGACGGCCGTGAAACTGGGCAACGGATTCGAAAACGGTCGCCCGGATACCCGGTAAAAGCAACAGTGCCGCAACGGCGACGGCAAGGGCGAAATAGGCGACGAGTGCGACGGCAATCAAAGAAATCCCCGGAAATTGGAATTGATTGTGTTTTGCAATGCTTGCTCTTAGAATCAGGCTGCTTCGAGAGGCCAGGCTATATTATCGCGGTGAATTAAACCAGGATTCAATGAGACGCTGAATGAGTGCGCCGGAAAATTCAAATTCGAAAACTCCGCCCAGCCTGCTGTCCGATACCAAACCGGCAGGCGAGGGAGGACCTCGGCAGTCGCGCATTCTCGCGGATCTGGAAGGGCGTGTCACGCCGCCCGCCGAGCCGCCGCGCCGTTCGCTGAAGGGGCCGATCGCCGCCGTCGTGGCGCTGGTCGTGGCCGTCGGCGGCTGGGGCGCGTGGCGCATGCAGCAGTCGTCGGGCGAACAGCCCGCGGCGGTGGTGGCCGCCACGGCACCCGCGGCGGCGCCAGGCAAGGCCGCCCCGGCCAGCGGCGCCGCCGCGCAGGTCGCGCAGAACGGCGCGTCCGCCGCGCCGGCCGCGCAACCGGCCACGATCGTCAACGACGATTCGGCGTCCCAGGCCGTTGCATCCGCGTCCGCCGCGGACAACAGCCGCCTGTCGCGCGCGCTCGCCAACGGCGCCGACGACGCATCGGGCGCGGCCACGGCCGGCGCAGCCGCAACCGCCGCGGCCGCCACGGCGGCGACGGCCAGGTCCGCGAAGGCCGACGCGTCGAAGAGCGCGAAGGTCGCGGCCCACGGCAAGACCGACACGAAGGCGGACACGAAGGCCGACGCCCGCAAGCATCGCAAGGAACAGCAGGCCGAACTCGCGCAGGCGAAGAAGCGCCGCGACGCGACGGCGGCCCGTACCGCGAAGGCCGGCGCGAAGGACGATCCGGATGCCGATCTGCTCGCCGCGCTCGTCGCGCGTACGAAGCCGGCCGACAAGACGCTCGCCGCGCAGAAGGCGCAGGCCGTGTCGACCAAGACGGCGGCGGCGACCGGCGGCTCGCTGGCGTCGCGCGTGAAGGCGTGTTCGGAGCGCGGTTTCTTCGAGGATCAGCTGTGCCGCTGGCGCGTGTGCGACGGCCACTGGGGCAAGGACCCGGCGTGCCCGAGCGCCGCGCAGTCGGAGACGCGCCAGTAGCGCGCGCCGCGCCCGCCGCGACGTGTTGCGTGTCCGCGCCGCCCCGATGGGCGGCGCGTTTGTTTTCGGGGAACGGAAAGCTGCCGGCATGATGCCGCGTGACACTGTCACGCGCGTGTCATGGCCGTCGGGCATACGTCTTCTTTCTTTTCCCGGCGCGGGCCCGCGACCCGCGATGTGCGGCGCGCCGCGCGCCGCACGACCTTCGACACGATGGACCTGATCGTACAGACTTACGGCGCCGATACGTCCGGCATGGTGTGCGGATTCCGCTTCGTTCCGGGCGGCGCCGGCGCGACGCTCGATGCCGACGCGGCCGCCGCATGGCTGCGCACGTGCCGCGAACAGGGCGCGGCCGCACCGGGCGATTTCGTCTGGCTGCACTTCAATCTCGCGCACGGCGCGAGCGAGCGCTGGATGCGCACGCATCTCGGATTGTCGGACAGCTTCTTCGAATTCCTGCACGAAGGCTCGCGCTCGACGCGCATCGAGCAGGAGGACGGCGCGTTGCGCGCGATCGTCAACGACGTGATGTTCAACCTCGAACTGACGCCGTCGGAGATCGCGACGCTGTTCGTCCACGTCGAGCGGCGCATCATGGTGACCGCGCGGCTCAAGCCGCTGCGCTCGGTCGACACGCTGCGCGCGTGCGTGCGCGACGGCGAGTCGTTCCGGTCGCCCGCGGAGCTGCTCGTGCATCTGCTGCGCGACCAGGCCGACCTGCTGATCCAGATCATGCGGCGCACGAGCGTCGACGTCGACCGCATCGAGGATCGCTTCCTGTCGCAGCGGCTCACGTCGAGCCGCATCGAGCTCGGCGCGATGCGCCGTACGCTGACGCGCCTGCAGCGCATGCTCGCGCCGGAGCCCGGCTCGATCTTCCGGCTGCTCGCGAAGCCGCCCGCGTGGCTGCATACGGAAGACGTGCAGGAACTGCGCGAGTCGACCGAGGAATTCTCGCTGGTGCTCGCCGATCTGGCGGGGCTCAACGAGCGCATCAAGCTGCTGCAGGAAGAGATCGGCTCGCGCCTGGACGAGCAGAACAACCGGACGCTGTTCACGCTGACGCTCGTCACCGTGATCGCGCTGCCGATCAACATCGTCGCCGGGTTCTTCGGGATGAACGTCGGCGGCGTGCCGTTCGCGGAGAACAAGCACGGCTTCTGGCTGATGGTGCTGCTCGTCGCGGGCTTCACCGCGCTGGCCGCGTGGTGGGCGTTCCGGCGCCGCGACGATCGCTAGCGCGGCACCGGGCGTCGCATCGACGCGTCACCGCAGCAGCGCGATCGCGCGTTCGCCGATCACCATCCCGAGCAGGCCGACGAGCGCAACGAGCGGCGGGGCCGGCGAGCGCACGTGCAGTAGTGCGTACAACACGCCGACACCGACGCCCACCGCGAGCGAAATCACGTAGTCCATCATGGCGGTCTCCCGTGTGGTCCGGTATCAGGGTTTGAGGATCACGCGTTCGCGCGCACCGGCCAGCACCGCGCGATACGCATCGTGCGCACGCTCGAGCGGGTACACGTAGCCGTCGCCGATCGGAAACGGGCGCAGCGTGCCGTTGCCGAAGCCGGGCGCGAGCGTGTCGAGGATCCGCGCGACCGCGGCCGCGCCGAGCTGCAGCGAATCGATGCCCACGAACGTGTGCTGGCCGCGATAGAACGCGAAGATGTCGAACGGCACGCTGCGCTCGATCGTCGAGATGAAGATCTGCCGCGCGCCGATTGCCATCGATGCGTTCGCGGCTTCGAAATACGGGCTGCCGACCGTGTTGTAGACGAGGTCCGCGCCGTGGCCGCCGGTCATCTCGCGCACCGCGTCGGCCACCGTCCGGCTCGATGCGTCGATCATGCGGACCTCGCCCGATGCGTGGCCGCGATAGCCGCCCGGGCCGCGCTCGACGCCGATCACGGTCGCGCCGCGCGCGGTGGCGAGCTGGATCGCGGCCTGGCCGACCTTGCCGTTCGCGCCGAACACGAGCACGACGTCGTCGGCCGTCGGCATGCCGGCGCGGCGCAAGCCTTCGTACGCGGTGACGAACGGCACGCCCACGCCGGCCGCTTCGTCGAGCGTCAGCACGGCCGGCTTGCGGCGCACGTGCGCGGCATCCAGCACGAGCCATTGCGCATGCGAGCCGTCGCGGCCGACGCCGAGATCGCCGCCCGATCCCCACACCGGCGCACCGACCCAGTCGTCCGGGCCGCCGCGTACGATGCCGGCCCAGTCGCGCCCCGGCGTGCGCGGCCACACCGCATGCGGCATGCGGCCGAGCGCGGCCTTCACGTCGCTCGGGTTCACGCCGGCCGCGCGCACCTCGATCAGCATCTGGCCGTCGGCCGGCACGGGCGGCGGAATGTCCCGGACCCGCGCGTCGAGCGACTCGATGTCGGCGGCGGGGGTGTCGAAGCGGATGCTGCGCATGAGATTCTCCATGAACGAGGGCCGCCGCGGCCCGGCGGGCCGGCGCGTGCGGCGGATGAAAGCGATGAAGGCAGTCTAGTGGGCCCGATTTGACGCGGAAACGTGCAAAGGCGGATGATTGCTTTGCGTTTTTCGCACAGCCAGACCCCAGGCCCCTGAATGGACGACTTCCTTTCCCCGCACCTCGCGCTGTTCGTCGACGTGGTCGATCAGCAGAGCTTCTCGGCAGCCGCGCGCCGGCTCGGCGTCGCCGCGTCGTCGGTCACGCGGCGCATCGACCGGCTCGAGACGCAGCTCGGTATCCGCCTCCTGCATCGCACCACGCACGCGCTCCGGCCGACCGAGGCCGGGCAGTTGCTGTACGGTCGCGCGACACGGATGCTGGCCGAGTTGCGCGGACTGCAGGAAGACCTGCACAGCCAGCACGACGAACCGGGCGGGCTGCTGCGCATCGACTGTCCGGCGCCGTTCGGCCGGCGGCATCTGATGGGCGCGCTGGCCGCGTTCATGCAGCATCATCCGGCGTTGCAGGTCGATCTCGTGCTGACCGACAGCATGGTCGATCTGCAGGGTGCGCGACTCGGTTCCGACGTCGATCTCGCGGTGCGCATCGGGCCGCTGGAGGACACGCGTTTCGTCGCGACCGTGCTGGCGCCGCAACGGCGCGTGCTGTGCGCGAGCGCGGCCTACCTCGCACGGCGCGGCGAGCCTGAATCGCCCGACGCGCTGGCCGGCCACGACTGTCTCGCGTGGCATGGCGCGCCGCCGCCGGGCGCATGGCGTTTCGGCGAGCGCCGTCACGCGCCCGCGCAGCCGCGGTTTCGCAGCAATCATTCGGAAGCGTTGCGCGAGGCGGCCATCGACGGGCTCGGTCTCGCGCACCTGCCGACCTGGCTCGTGGCGGACGCGCTGCGCGACGGACGGTTGCGCGCGGTGCTGCCGCAGTACGCGGCGGCGCCCGAGCCGGCGACGATCCACGTGTTGCGCCAGCAGGCGCGCGGCAGTGCGCGCACGTCGCGGCTCGTGGCGTTCCTCGCCTCATGGTTCGCGCAGCCGGCGTGGGATGCCGCGTGGGCGTGATCGCGAACGGGCGCCGCGCGGCATGAAAAAAAGGGCCTCGCATGCGAGGCCCGTCAACAGGTCGGAGAAACCGGTACGCCGGCCGGCGCCGCGGGTCGCGCGGCACCGGCCGGGTGCGCACCGTTACTGCGTCACTACCTTGCGCGGCTTGAAGATGCCCTGGTAATGCAGCGCCGGGCGTTCCTTCGTCACCGCTTCGATGCCGCCGAAGCTCGGCGTCTGGCGCAGCTTCATCGCGGCCGGCGAAGCGACCGAGCCGATCGACGTCGAGCGCGAGGCCGGCGCGAGGTTGTTCGCGACGAGCAGCGCCGCTTCGCTCTTCAGGTTCGCCAGCAGCACCGGATCGGTCGAGC
The DNA here is from genome assembly GCF_002925705.1 of Burkholderia anthinoferrum. Taxonomy (NCBI): domain Bacteria; kingdom Pseudomonadati; phylum Pseudomonadota; class Betaproteobacteria; order Burkholderiales; family Burkholderiaceae; genus Burkholderia; species Burkholderia anthinoferrum. The sequence goes on along the minus strand of NZ_LFZP01000045.1, from coordinate 53,305 downwards.
CGTTGACCTGCGTGAGCACGCCGCTCCAGGCCGCGTCGCTGTAGTTCACGACGTAGTAGTCGAGACCGCTCGGGTCGGCCACCACGCCCGTGCAGCCGTCGATCCGCGTCTGCGCCTGCGTATCCTTCAGCGCGAGCGTCGTGCGTTTCGCGAGACCCTGGCCGTACGCGAGCGTGATCGGCACCGTCCACTGCAGGCCCGGATACGCGTTCTTGTTCGGGAACGGCTGCTGTTTCAGCGTGACGACGGTCTGGTTCTTCGTCAGGTCGCACTGCGTGTCGAGCGAGATCAGCGGCACGCCGGTCTGACGCACGTAGCTGTCGCCGATCGGGCCGACCGCCTGGCCGCTTTCCTTCGACAGCGCATCCCACAGACGCTTCGGCGTCCCGTTGCCGAACGAGTAGTCGACCAGGTACTGCTGCAGACCCTTGCGCAGCGTCTGCTCGCCGAGATAGTTCTCGAGCGTCTTCAGCACGTGGCCGCCCTTGTCGTACGTGAACGCGCTGGCGCTCAGCACGAAGTCGTTCGACGCCCAGTCGTTGAAGTTCGGCGCGACCGGGAACGCGTTCGGGCCGATGTCACGATTGATCACGCGGTACTTGTTCTTCACCTGGTCGAGCCAGCTGAACTCGTCGGGGAAGAACTGGATCGTCGTCTTGTTCTCGAAGAACGTCGCGAACGACTCGTTGAGCCACACGTTGTCCCACCAGTCGGTCGTCACGAGATCGCCGAACCACTGGTGCGCCACTTCGTGCGTCAGCACTTCATTGCCGTAGCGCGACATCGGCTGGCCCGGCTGCGGCAGGATGTCGTCGGCGAACTCGAGGATCGAGCCCCAGTTCTCCATCCCGCCGAAGTTCAAGTCCTTCTGCTCCTTGAACGCGTCGTTCGCGGCGACCGTGTCGAACTTCGTCAGCGGCAGCGGGATACCCGTGTAGCGGTAGTAGTAGTCGAGCGCCTGCTTGGTGCGGTCCATCGCCGGCTTCGCCCACTCGCTCATGCCCGGCGGCGTGAACACGCGCAGGTGCAGGCTGCCCTTGGCGCCCGGCAGCGGGCTCGTGAAGTCGTCCTCGTAGGTGTCGAACATGCCGCCGCCGAAGAACAGCAGGTACGACGGCATCGGCGGGGTCTTCTCGAACTGCACGAGCTTGTAGCCGCCGCCGACGTTGGTCGACGGCTTCTCGGCCGCGTTCGACACGACGCGCCAGCTTTGCGGCACTTCGGCCGTCACTTCATAGGTCGGGCGGAACGCCGGCTCGTCCCAGCCCGGGAACCACTGGCGCGACAGATTGGTTTCGCCCTGCGTCAGGATCGCGCCGCTCGTCTTGCCGTCGGTGCCCTTCAGGTCGACGCGGAACACGCCTTCCGCGGCCGAGCAGCCCGGATACGGATCGTCGCCGCAACTGCCGCCGGTCTGGTTGACCGGATCGTCATACGACTTGAAGTTGATGATGCCCGACCACTCCATGTGCAGCGAATAGTTGCCCGGTGCGATCGTGCCGGCGACGGGGCGCAACTGGTAGAAGTCGCCCTTGTCCTGCGGCGTCGCGATCAGCTGGATGTTGCCCGGCTGCAGCGTGATGCGGCCGTTCGTGAACTTGATCCGGTGGCCGGCGACCACGATGTTGTTGACCGGCTTGAGCACCTTGATCTCGACGTCGGCGCGGCCGTCGAACGCATTCAGCGCGTCGTTCGGGCGGAACCACAGCCGGTAGTTCACGGGCACCACGGTGTCCGGCAATTCGACAGGCGAGACGCTCTTGTCGACGTTGGATGCGCTCGGGGGCGCGGTGACGGCGGGCGACGAGCCCGTGTGCGGCGCGCCGGCGGAGCTCAGCGCGGAAGCGGAGCCCGCACCGCCGTCGTCGCCGCCGCAACCGGCGAGCGCGAGTGCGGCGACGAGCGGCAGATAACGCATCTTGCGAATATGAATCGACATGACTGAAACCTCGATCGTTGAAAGAATCGTTCAGTGCTGCGAAAACGCCGGCAAAAGCAATCCCCTCGCCGTTTAATCAACGGCGAAAAAATGGCAATGACGGATTATTCGAAAAGACGGCGGCCGACTACGTGAAGGTAATCATGGTTTACTGCCCCCTCTGAATTTCCGGATGTCGGTTAACTGGCCGGTTCAAAATGGCCGTGCGCGTGTTGTACTGAATTGATTTCGCGCGCACGACACGGGGCCGCACGCCCGGCGCGGGCGCGCAATCCCTTTGAACCGACGACCTACGGGGCTGGCCGGGCCAGGCCGCAGGACGGAAGGACAGCGTGTCGCCGTCCCGGAAATACGCCGTCATGCGGCTTCAAGGTGTGTCGGCTTGCTCCAAGGATGCGTAAATATACTTGATGGTTTTGGGTAAAGGAAACGAAAAATTTAGAAAGAACGTCTATTGAATTTCCGGCGCTTCATTGAACGCTGGAAGTCATTAATGCGCTTTCCGTTTGTCTGGCGATTTCGTAGTTTTAATCTATTAACGATCTGGTGGCGCTGCCGAAACTACGAAATCCGGTGAAGGATGGCGCGGTCGGTACAATGCATTGACGACCCGTTCACCGATCACCGCGAGGAGGCCCTTCCATGTCACGCGCCCTTTTCCGTATCGCGCCGCTGCGCGCCGTGCTGCTGCTGTTCGCGGCCGTGTTCCTGCTGGGCGGTTGCGCGGGGTTCACGCGCGAGCCCGTGCGCGTGTCGGTCGCCGGGCTCGACCCGCTCGTCGGGCAGGGCCTCGAGATGCGCTTCAGCCTGAAGTTGCGCGTGCAGAATCCGAACGATGCGCCGATCGACTACGACGGCATCTCGGTCGCGCTCGACCTGAACGGTGCGCCGTTCGCGAGCGGCGTCAGCGATCGGGCGGGCACCGTGCCGCGGTTCGGCGAGGCCGTGCTCGACGTGCCCGTATCGGTATCGGCCTTCGCCGCCGCGCGGCAGGCGTGGAACCTGCCGGGCGCGGCCGCGAACGGCGAGTTGCCGTATGCGCTGCGCGGCCGGCTCGCCGGCAGCGGGCTGGGCGCCGTGCACTTCAACGACGCGGGCACGCTCCGTCTGCCCGCCATGCCGGGGTGGGGCGGCTAGGTCGCCGGGATGCATTCAACGTCGGCTAAATGTGTCGAAAAATTCACCATTTGACAGTCTTTAATGCTTATCCGCGCGAGATCTCGATTTTTGTCGACGCGACCCCTTACACTTGCCGATGTCCGAGGGTCGGACATTCTTTTAGGGGAAATTCATGGCGGCAAAATTCGAGCTCAAGAAGGCCACGAACGGCCAGTACTACTTCCACCTGAAGTCGGCGAACGGCGAGATCATCCTCGCGAGCGAGCGGTACGAGGAGAAAGGCGGCGCGAAAAACGGGATCGCGTCCGTGCGGGAAAATGCGCCGCTGGACGAGCGCTACGAGCGCAAGCTCGCCCACAACGGCGAGCCGATGTTCAATCTGAAAGCAGCGAACCACCAGGTCATCGGTACGAGCGAAACGTACAGCAGCGTGCAGGCACGCGAGAACGGCATCGCGGCCGTCAAGCGCGATGCGCCCGGTGCGGAAACCCACGATCTCGCCTGATCGACGCTTGCGCCGCAACGAATGCCTTCGGGCGGCCGTCGCGGCGCCTGTTTTGCCGGGTCGGGCAAAGCGCGGTATGGTGTGGTCCGCGCGGTGAATTCTCGCCGCCGTTGAAGCCAACCGTAACCGAGTTCGCGTGACCGATTCCCCCGTTTTCCACTGGACCGACGCCGACGGCGTCGATCATGCCGTGCGCTGGCGCTCCGAGGCCGGCGTGCAACCGCCGAAGCGCGCGGTGCCCGCCGACGACGGCCTCACCGCCGACGCGGCCTACCGCCTCGCATGCGAGGGCACCGCGCTCGTCTGGCAGGGCGACTTCCAGAATGCGCGCCAGCTCGTGCAGGCGATGGCGCGCCGCGTCGAACGCAAGCCGAAGAAGGCGAAAGCCGCGGCCGGCGTCGACGCCTTCAATCTGCATCGCCTCGCGCAATCGCAGCGTGCCCGCACGCTCGGCATGTTGCTGATCCCGCTCGACGCCGATTACACGATCCCGCTGCGCCGCGCGCCCGACGTGCGTGCCGCCTGCGAGGAAGCATACGGCCCCGGCGGCGCGCCGTCGGTCGTGTCGCTGCGCGAACTGCTCGGCCTCGTCGGCGCGCACGAGTGGCGCAAGAAGGGCGTGCCGATTCCGGCGCTCGGCGGCGCGCCGATCCATCCGCACTACGGCGTGTTCTCGCCGGTGCGCGGCGAATACGTCGAGCTCGTCGCGCGCGCGCCGCTGCCGGCGACGTCGCTCGCGTTCGATATCGGCACGGGCACCGGCGTGCTGGCGGCGGTGCTTGCGTCACGCGGCGTCGAGCGCGTCGTCGCGACCGACCAGGATCCGCGCGCGCTCGCCTGCGCGCGCGAGAACGTCGCGCGGCTCGGTCATGCGGGCCACGTCGAGATCGTCGAGGCCGACCTGTTTCCGTCCGGCCGGGCGCCGCTCGTGGTGTGCAATCCGCCGTGGGTGCCGGCCCGGCCGAGCGCGCCGATCGAATACGCGGTCTACGATCCTGACAGCCGCATGCTGCGCGGTTTCCTCGCGGGGCTGGCCGCGCATCTGGAGCGGGGCGGCGAGGGTTGGCTGATCCTGTCCGATTTCGCCGAGCATCTCGGCCTGCGGCCGCGCGAAACCTTGCTGCAATGGATCGACGAGGCCGGCCTCGTCGTGCTCGGCCGCGACGACATCCGCCCCGCGCACCCGAAGTCGACGGACGCCGACGATCCGCTGCACGCGGCGCGCCGCGCCGAGGTCACGTCGCTCTGGCGCCTCGGCGCGCGGGCCTGACCGCGTATTTTCGGTAAACTGTCGCCATTCCTCACGAATTTTCGCCGCCGGGCCGTGGTCGACCGACCGTGGCCCGGCGCCGCTTCACGATGTCGAACAAGACCCACGAAATCCGCCCGGAGCAGTCCGTCGAGCTGCTGAAGGAACTGCACATCCTCACCCGCGACGGGAAGCTGAACCAGGACAGCCGCCGCAAGCTGAAGCAGGTCTATCACCTGTTCCAGTTCATCGAGCCGCTGCTCGCCGGCGTGCAGGCCGACAAGGGCCACGTGACGCTCGTCGATCACGGCGCCGGCAAGTCGTATCTCGGCTTCATCCTGTACGACCTGTTCTTCAAGCAGCAGCCGGGGCACGGCACGCCGGCGTTCGCGTCGCACGTGTACGGCATCGAGACGCGCGAGGAACTCGTCACGCGTTCGACCGAGCTCGCCGCGCGGCTCGGGTTCGGCGGCATGTCGTTCCTGAACCTGTCGGTTGCCGATTCCATCACGTCGCCGCAACTGCCCGATATGGTCGACGTCGTCACCGCGCTGCACGCGTGCGACACCGCGACCGACGACGCGATCCGCTTCGCGCTCGCGAAGCGCGCGCAGCACATCGTACTGGTGCCGTGCTGCCAGGCGGAAGTCGCGGGCGTGCTGCGCAAGAACAAGGGCAAGTCGCTCGCGAATGCGCTGACCGAGGTGTGGCGCCATCCGCTCCATACGCGAGAATTCGGCAGCCAGATCACCAACGTGCTGCGCTGCCTGCAGCTCGAAGCGCACGGCTACCAGGTCAGCGTGACCGAGCTGGTCGGCTGGGAGCATTCGATGAAGAACGAGCTGATCATCGCGCAGTACAAGAACCTGCCGCGCCGCAGGCCCGGCGAGCGGCTGAACGAGCTCCTCGGGATGTTCGGGCTCGCCGAACTGAACGAGCGTTTCTTCGTCGCGCAGGCCTCGGCGGCGGGCGACGCCGCGGCCGAGCCGGCCGAAGGCTGACGGGCGAACGCGCGGCCGGGCGGGCATGGCGCCCGCGCCGCGCGCGTTGCACGCCGCACGTTGCACGTTGCACGCCGCGTCACACGTCGTCGCCCGGGCGGCGCATCCATTCGCGCCAGCCTTCGTGGCCGAGGCGGCGCAGCGTTTCCTGATTCTTTTCGTAGATCGCGGACGCGTCCGGGAACGCATCGACCGCGCGCGCGATGCTGTCCTCGCGCAGCAGGTGCAGGATCGGGTAGGGCGCGCGGTTCGTGTAGTTCTCGATGTCGTCGGGTTCGGTGCCGTCGAACCGGTATTGCGGATGGAAGCTCGCGATCTGCAGCACGCCGTCGAGTCGCAACTGCTGCACGAGCCGCTCGGCGAAGAACAACGCATCGTTGTAGTCGACGAAATCGGCGAACGCGTGCGGGTAGATCACGAGCGTCGTGTCGACCTGCCGCGGATCCGCCGCTTCCAGCGCGCGCAGCTCGGTTTCGAGTTCGGCGAGCGCGTCTTCCAGCGTCGTCGCTTCGCTGATCGCGTAGCGCACCTGTTCCTTCACATAGACGCTTTTCGCGAACGGGCACAGGTTGAGCCCGATCACCGCGCGTGCCAGCCAGTGCCGCGTGGCGGCGAGGATGTCGTCGTGCGAGTCGGGGCGGGTGTCGGTCATCGTGATACCAGTCGGGCGCAAGGGCGAAGAGGGCCGCATTGTAGCGGGCGCGCCGGCGACGAATGCATGCGATCCGTCACGCGCAGGCCGCTTCGATCAACTGCGTGACGAGCGCGGGCGCGGTGCCGATCGGCGTTTCGCCGTGCCGGTAGGTCTGGCTCGCCGCGTAGATGCCTTCGACCACCAGCGCGAGCGCATCGGCCAGCGCCTTCGGTTGCCGCGCGCCGGCGCCTTCGCACAGCGCGACGAGCCGTTTCATCAGCTGCTCCTTGTTCTGCGCGACGCGTTCGCGCGCCGGGTGCGATGCATCCGGGAATTCGGCGGCCACGTTGACGAACGGGCAGCCGCGATAGTCCTTTTGCGTCGCCCGCTCGGCGAGGTCGACGAAATACTGGATCAACTGCGCCTTCGGTTGCCCCGGATGCTTCGCGGCGCTCGTATCGAGCCGCTCGAAGAAGCACGCGTCCATCCGCTCCAGATAAGCGAGGATCAGCTCGTCCTTCGACGCGAACTGGCGGTACAGGCTCATCTTGTTGACCCCGGCGCGCTCCACCACCGCCTCGACGCCGACCGTCCGCACGCCTTCCTTGTAAAACAATTCCTCGGCGGCACGCAGCAGGTGTTCCTGCGCGGTGGCGCCGTCGATCGGCCGGCGCGTGCGCCGCGCCGACGGTTTGGCGACCTCGATGCCCGACATGATGACCCTCGACGACATAATGGATTGCTTGACATGTTACCGACTGGTAACTACGATCGCAACACGGTTGTGACCGGTCGGTAACAATCGCATCCGGATCAACAGACGAATGCCGAGCGTCGGCCCGGGTCAGCCGATGTTGAAATGCGTGGCGGAGGTGGCCTGGTCGGGCGGCGCGGGTGCGATGGCGCCGGCGCCCGCCAACTGGAGAACGCGAAAATGAATTGGGCAGTGACACGAATCGGCGGGCGCTTCCATTACGGATGGCTCGCGGCGGCGGTGGTATTCCTGATCCTGCTGGCGGCGGCCGGCACACGCGCGACGCCGAGCGTGCTGATGGTACCGCTCGAACGCGAGCTCGGCTGGAGCCGCGCGGCGATTTCGCTGGCGATCTCGGTGAACATCGCGCTATATGGGCTGACGGGCCCGTTCGCGGCCGCCGCGATGCAGCGCTTCGGGCTGCGCCCGACGATCCTCACCGCGCTCGTGACGATGGGCGCGGGCGTCGCGCTGTCGTCGATGATGACGCAGAGCTGGCAGATGGTCGTGATCTGGGGGCTGATGGTCGGCTGCTCGACGGGCGTCGTCGCGCTGACGCTGTCCGCGACCTTCGTCACGCGCTGGTTCCATGCGCGGCGTGGCCTCGTGATGGGGATCCTGACCGCGAGCACGGCCACCGGGCAGCTCGTGTTCCTGCCGATGCTCGCGGCGATCGCGCAGCGCCATGGCTGGCGGCCGGTCGTGCTGGTCGTCGCGGTGGCGGCCGCGATCGTGATTCCGCTCGTCGCGTTCCTGCTCCCGGAGCGGCCTGCCGACGTGCAACTGCGCCCGTACGGCGAGCCCGCCGATGCGCCGCCCGCGGCCGACACGACGAAGGAGAACCCGCTCGCGGTCGCGTTCCGCACGCTGTTGACGGCGAGCCGCTCGCGCGACTTCTGGCTGCTGTTCTTCAGTTTCTTCATCTGCGGCGCGAGCACCAACGGCTACGTCGGCACGCACCTGATCGCGATGTGCAGCGACTACGGGATGACCGAAGTACAGGGCGCGTCGCTGCTCGCGGCGATGGGCATATTCGACCTGTTCGGCACGACGCTGTCGGGCTGGCTGTCCGACCGTTACGACAACCGCGTGCTGCTGTTCTGGTACTACGGGCTGCGCGGGCTGTCGCTGATCTATCTGCCGCACGCGTTCGGGATCGATTTCTTCGGGCTGCCGCTGTTCGCGATGTTCTACGGACTCGACTGGATCGCGACCGTGCCGCCTACCGTGCGACTCGCGACCGACGTGTTCGGCAAGGCGGCGGCACCGGTCGTGTTCGGCTGGATCGTCGCCGGCCACCAGCTCGGCGCGGCATTCGCGGCGCTCGGCGCCGGGCTGCTGCGCGCGAGCCTCGGCACCTACACGATCGCGTCGATGATCTCGGGCGGGCTGTGCATCGTCGGGGCGCTGATCGTGTTGCGGATCAACCGCGGTCCGTCGCGCGCGGCCGCGCAGGCAGCCTGATCGCGGTGGATCGACCGGCCGCCTGCACCGCGGCCGGCCATTGCACGCAAGGAGATTTGCATAGCGCGGCAGGATCGGGCGCGCAACCGTTCAAGCAGGTATGCTTGCTGTTCGCCGGGGCGTTCGCGCCCCTTCATCGATGTCAGCGAGGAACCGCATGTCCGTCAAACCTGCTCCCACCACTGTTTCGATTCACGATCTGATCGCGGGCCGCTGGAGCCCGCGCGCGTATTCGGATGAACCCGTCAGCGCCGGCGATCTCCACGCGGTGCTCGAAGCGGCACGCTGGGCCCCGTCCGCGTACAACGCGCAACCGTGGCGTTTCATCGTATTCGATCGCACCCAGGACGAAGACGCGTTCAAGCGCGCGTTCGCGACGCTGGTGCCGTTCAACCAGGGCTGGAATGCGCCGGCGCCAGTGCTCATCGCCGTGACCGCGCACACGCTCACGCCGAAGGGCGAGCCGGCGCCGACCGCGCTGTACGACGCCGGCGCCGCCGCGATGTCGCTGGTGCTGCAGGCGCACGCGCTCGGCCTCGCCGCGCATCAGATGAGCGGTTTCGACGCGAAGGCATTCCGCGACGCGTTCGCGATTCCGGCGGACGTCGCGATCGTGTCGATCATCTCGCTCGGCCACTACGGCAACGTCGACAAGCTCGATCCCGTGCTGCGCGATCGCGAGAAGGCGCCGCGCACGCGCCATGCGATCGGCGAAGTCGTCTACGCGGGTGCTTGGAAGAAGAGCTTCGACGCGGCAGCCTGACCGCGCGGGCGGGCAGGGTGCGTCGCCGCGCATCCTGCACCGCGCAGGTTCCCCCGGCGCGCCACGCGGCGCGCCGTCGCCGCCGGCGACCGTTGCGCGGCGCCGGCGGCCGGCCCCGGTTGTGATCCCGCGGGCTTCATGTTAAAAAGCCCGTCCTTTCCGTTTTCGCGCCGGCCCTGCTGCGGCAATTTCCCATGACTTACTGCGCGATCGATTTCGGCACGTCCAATTCCGCCGTGGCGCTGCCCGACGGCGATGGCATGCGCCTCGCGCCCGTCGAGGGCGACCACCTGACGCTGCCCACCGCGATCTTCTTCAACAACGACGAAGAGACGGTCGAATACGGCCGGGCGGCGCTGGCCTCCTATATCGACGGTTTCGACGGCCGGCTGATGCGCTCGATGAAGAGCATCCTCGGCTCGCCGCTCGCGGAAACGACCACCGATCTCGGCGACGGCAGCGCGATCGCGTACACCGAAATCATCGCGCGCTTCCTGATGCACCTGAAGCGCAAGGCCGAAGCGTGTGCGGGCGCGCCGATCGGCCGCGCGGTGCTCGGCCGGCCGGTGTTCTTCGTCGACGACGATCCGCGCGCCGACCGCCTCGCCCAGGATCAGCTCGAGGCGGCCGCGCGATCGGTCGGCTTCGCGCACGTTTACTTCCAGTACGAACCGATCGCCGCCGCGTTCGACTACGAGTCGCGCCAGTCGGCGGAGCGCCTCGTGCTCGTGGCCGACATCGGCGGCGGCACGTCCGACTTCTCGCTCGTGCGTGTCGGCCCGGAGCGGATGGCGCGGCTGGAGCGCAAGGACGACGTGCTGGCGCACCACGGCGTGCACGTCGCAGGCACCGACTACGACCGGCGCGTCGAGCTCGCGGCGATCCTGCCTGCATTCGGCTATCGTTCGCTCGACCCGGAAGGGCGCGAGCTGCCGAACAAGATCTACTTCGATCTCGCGACCTGGCACCTGATCAACACCGTCTATACGCCGAAGCGAATCGGCGAGCTGAAGCTGATGAAGCACCTGTATCAGGACGTGCGGCAGTACGACCGGCTCACGAGCGTGGTCGAGCAGCGGCTCGGGCACGCGCTGATGGCGCGGGCGGAAGAAGCGAAGATCGGCGTCGCGGCGGGCGGGGAGACGATGATCGACCTGAACGACGTGGAAGAGGATCTGCAGATCGCGTTCGACGCCGATCGCCTCGTCGAGGCGAGCCGCGACGACACCGCGCGCATCGTCGACGCCGCGCGCGAGACGGTGCGGCTCGCGGGCGTGGCGCCGCGCGATGTCGGTGCGCTGTATTTCACCGGCGGTTCGACGGGGCTCGCGTTCCTGTCGGGGGCGCTCGCCGGCGCGTTCCCGGATGCGCAGCCGGTGTTCGGCGATCGCCTCGCGAGTGTCGCGACGGGCCTCGGCATTCACGCGCAGCGATTGTTCGGCTGAAGGGCGGGCGGCCAAAAGGTCGCCACGCCGGCCGGACGATCGGCGCCCAAAAACAAAAAGCCCCGCCGAAGCGGGGCTTTTTTACACGAATGATCGCGCCAAGCTTAGACCGGACGGATGTTCGCAGCTTGCAGACCCTTCGGGCCCGTCTTCACTTCGAATTCAACCTTCTGGTTTTCTTGCAGCGTCTTGAAGCCTTCGACGCGGATTTCCGAGAAGTGCGCGAACAGATCGTCGCCGCCGCCTTCCGGGGTGATGAAGCCGAAGCCCTTTGCGTCATTGAACCACTTGACGGTACCGGTTGCCATGTTACTTGTTCCTAAAAAGATAAAACGGGGCCGAAGCCCATGGGGTGCGGAAAATCAAGGAAGGGGTAATAGGACCAACCGGAGTACCGTTGATGGGCGAACTACGAAAGAACCAATTCACTCGCCACTTGAAATCCTGCGAAGTCCTTTATACGGCTAATCCGTCTGACGGTCAACCGTATTCCCATGCTATCAGGGTTAATGCGGAGATCAGGTTTACAAAGCTTGCAAGCGATGCGAATTTTTTGTAGGGGGCGATCGATTTTGGCGCCACGTTTAAGGTGCAACCGTTAAACTACGCGCCGCGTGGACGGGTTGCCCCGATCGGGTAACCGTCCCCCCAAGAATGCGTGCGCGGTGCAGTCCGAGCCGATCCCGGACAGCAGGCCGACCATGCTTTTTGAGACACAGGAGAGGATGTGAAGAGTTCTATTCAACGGAACATCGGCCCGTTTGCATTGATGCTGACGGGGCTGGGTTCGATTATCGGCTCGGGCTGGCTGTTCGGTGCCTGGAAAGCCGCGAAGATCGCCGGTCCGGCGGCGATCTGCGCCTGGATCATCGGCGCTGTCGTCATTCTCGCGATTGCGCTGACGTATGCGGAACTGGGCGCGATGTTCCCCGAGTCGGGCGGCATGGTGCGTTACGCGCGCTACTCGCACGGTTCGCTGGTGGGTTTCATCAGTGCATGGGCCAACTGGATCGCGATCGTATCCGTGATCCCGATCGAGGCCGAAGCGTCGATCCAGTACATGAGCACGTGGCCGTATCCATGGGCGCACGCGCTGTTCGTGAACGGCGAGTTGACGACCCCAGGCCTGCTGCTGTCGGCCGTGCTGGTCGTCATCTACTTCATGCTGAACTACTGGGGCGTCAAGGCGTTCGCGCGGGCGAACACCGCGATCACGATCTTCAAGTTCCTGATCCCGGGCCTCACGATCCTCGGCCTGATGCTGACGAGCTTCCATTCGGAGAACCTCGGTACCGCCTCCAACGCGAGCTTCGCGCCGTACGGCTGGTCGGCCGTGCTGACCGCGGTCGCGACGAGCGGCATCGTGTTCGCGTTCAACGGCTTCCAGAGCCCGGTGAACCTGGCAGGTGAAGCGCGCAATCCGTCGCGCAGCGTGCCGTTCGCGGTGATCACGTCGATCCTGCTCGCGCTCGTGATCTACGTGCTGCTGCAGATGGCCTACATCGGCTCGGTGAACCCGGCGGACGTCGCGAAGGGCTGGGCGCACTTCGACTTCTCGTCGCCGTTCGCGGAACTCGCGATCGCGCTGAACCTGAACTGGCTCGCGATCCTGCTGTACGTCGACGCGTTCATCAGCCCGAGCGGCACCGGTACGACCTACATGGCGACGACGACCCGCATGATCTACGCGATGGAGCGCAACAACACGATGCCGAAGATGTTCGGCAACGTGCACCCGATCTACGGCGTGCCGCGTCAGGCGATGTGGTTCAACCTGCTCGTGTCGTTCATCTTCCTGTTCTTCTTCCGCGGCTGGAGTTCGCTCGCGGCGGTGATCTCGGTCGCGACGGTGATCTCGTACCTGACGGGCCCGATCAGCCTGATGGCGCTGCGCCGCGCGGCGACCGACATCGAGCGTCCGCTGTCGATTCCGCTGATGAAGCTGATCGCCCCGTTCGCGTTCGTGTGCGCGTCGCTGATCCTGTACTGGGCGAAGTGGCCGCTGACCGGCGAAATCATCCTGTTGATGATCGTCGCGCTGCCGGTGTACTTCTACTTCCAGGCGAAGTCGGGCTGGACCGGCTGGGGCGCCGACCTGAAGGCCGCGTGGTGGCTGGTCGCGTACCTGCCGACGATGGCCGTGCTGTCGCTGATCGGCAGCAAGGAATTCGGCGGCTACGGCTACCTGCCGTACGGCTGGGACATGCTGATCGTCGCTGCGATCTCGCTGGTGTTCTACTTCTGGGGCGTGAATACCGGTTACCGGACCCAGTATCTCGACGAGCGCGAGTCGCACGACGAGATTCTCGAAGGCGTCGGTGTCTGACGCCCGGCCTGCCGCCGGATTCGGCGGCGGCAGGATGCAGTGAAAAAAGCCCGTCCGAGCGATGCTCGGACGGGCTTTTTGCTGGCCGGCGGTCGCGCCGCCGTCCAGGTTCAGGCGCCGGCGTTCGCGAACACGTAGTTCGTCATCGCGAGCACGCGCTGGTAGGTGCCGAGCGACTGGATACCGAGCCGGTAGTCGTCGTCCGCCGCACCGAGTGCCGTGAAGACCGGCAGCAGGTGCTCGTCGGTCGGATGCATCAGCGCCGCGTGCGGTGCCTGCCGGCGGTAGTCGAGCAGCGCGTCGACGTCGCGCGACGCAAGTTTCGCCTCGAACCAGTCGGTGAATTCCGCGACGCGCGGGTCCGCGTCCTCGGGCGCCGCGCCGAAGTCGGCGGCGCGCAGGTTGTGCGTGATCTGGCCCGAGCCGATCACCATCACGCCTTCGTCGCGCAGCGGCCGCAGCGCGCGGCCGAGCGCGAAGTGATGCGCGGCGTTCGCGCGCGGCTGGATCGACAACTGCGCGACCGGCACGTCGGCTTCCGGAAACATCAACAGCATCGGCACCCACGCGCCGTGATCGAGGCCGTGCTCGGTCGTCGCGGTCGCGATGCCGGCCGCGTTCAGCAGGGCGGCCGCGCGCTCGGCGACGTCGGGGGCGCCCGGCGCCGGATAGCGGATGTCGTACAGCGCCTGCGGGAATCCGTAGAAGTCGTGAATCGTGTCGGGACGCGCGGCGACGCTCGCGACCGGCTGTTGCGTGCCCCAGTGCGCGGACAGCATCAGCACCGCACGCGGGCGCGGCAATTCGGCGCCGAGGTGCGTGAACGCGCCGGACGGCAGCGTCGGGTCGATCGGCAGCGTCGGGGCGCCGTGAGACAGGTACAGCGAAGGCAAGCGGTTCATGATGGTGACCTGCAAAAGGGTTTGCCGCTGACTATAGGCGCGTACCGTGAATTGATAAACTGGCGTTCCGGAATTTGATTGACGCCTGAGCGTTGATAATTGCGTCGAGGTCCGGCTTTCGGGTGCCAGTTCGCATCGGATCGCGTGAAATAGAAGGCGTTGCGGTGCGGATCGGCGGAAATGCGCGCTGAAGAGGCGTAGCTTACTGCGCGTGCCGGATACCGGCCCACGGCGTCGTTTGCGGAGCGCTGAGCGCGAACAGGTCGAGTACACGCGTGACGGTCTGGTCCACGAGTTCCTCGATCGTCTTCGGCATCGCGTAGAACGCGGGCAGTGGGGGGAACACGATGCCGCCCATTTCGGTGACGGCGGTCATGTTGCGCAGATGGGCGAGGTTGAACGGCGTTTCGCGCACCATCAGCACGAGACGGCGGCGCTCCTTCAGCGTGACGTCCGCCGCGCGCGTGATCAGGTTGTCGGACAGCCCGTGCGCGACGCTCGCGAGCGTCTTCATCGAACAGGGCGCGATTACCATGCCGTCGGTCGCGAACGAGCCCGACGCGATCGTCGCGCCGACGTCGCGCACCGAATGCACGACGTCCGCACGGCCTTCGACGTCGGCCTTCGGCAGCTTCAGTTCATGCTGGATGTTGAGCCAGCCGGCGTTCGAAATCAGCAGGTGCGTTTCGACGCCGCCGGCGGCGCGCAGCAGGTCGAGCAGCCGCACACCGTAGATCGCGCCGGTGGCGCCGGTGATCGCGATGATCAGCCGGCGTGGCGGCGCGCTGGGAGATGCCATCGAAAAGGGGGCGGGTGCCGCGCGTCAGGCGGCGGCGAACAGTTGCTGCAGTTCGCCCGACTGGTACATCTCCATCATGATGTCCGAGCCGCCGATGAATTCGCCCTTCACGTAGAGCTGCGGGATGGTCGGCCAGTTCGAGAATGCCTTGATGCCCTGGCGGATTTCGTCGTCCTCGAGCACGTTGACCGTCTTGAACTGGTCGACGCCGCAGGCCTTCAGCACCTGCACGGCGCGGCCCGAGAAGCCGCACATCGGGAATTGCGCGTTGCCCTTCATGAAGAGCACGACCTGGTTTTCGTCGACGATTTGCTTGATACGTTGTTGGGTGTCCATGACTGACCTTGCGTTTGCGGGGCGTTAGATCGAAATGATAGCGGATTTCAACCGGGCGGGCCGGCCATCAGCCCGGCCGGCGGCCGCCGGTCGTGCGTTCGATGGCGGCGAGATCGGCGCGCGATTCCACCGCGACGAAGCCGTGCGACGCCAGGATCGCGCGGACGGCTTCGGCCTGGTCGTAGCCGTGCTCGATCCACAGCGTGCCGCCCGGTTTCAGACAGGCGCCGGCGCCCGCGACGATCGTGCGGATCGCGCTGAGGCCGTCGGCATCGTCGGTGAGCGCGCCGCGCGGCTCGAAACGCAGGTCGCCCTGCGCGAGGTGCGGATCGTGCTGCGCGATGTACGGCGGGTTGCTGACGATCGTATCGAACGCGAGCGCCGGATCGAGCGCCGCGTACCAGTCGCTCTGCAGCCAGCGCAGCGGGCCGCCGGGGCGGTGCGCGTCGAGCAGCTTGTCGGCGTTGCGTTGCGCGACCGCGAGCGCGGCCGGCGAACGGTCGAGCGCCCACACGCGCGCGTCGGGGCGCTCGGCTGCGATCGACACGGCGATCGCGCCGCTGCCGGTACCGAGATCGAGCACGGCCGCATGCGGCAGCCCGTCGATCGCATCGAGCGCCGCTTCGACGAGCAGCTCGGTCTCGGGGCGCGGGATCAGCACGTCGGGCGTCACGTCGAACGGGCGGCCGAAGAACTCGCGCATCCCGACCAGTTGCGCGACGGGCTCGCCGGCGACGCGGCGCGCTTCGAGCGCGCGGTAGCGTTCGACCGCGGCCGCGTCGAGCGGCGCGTCGCCGCGCGTGATCAGTTGCGTGCGGGTCCAGCCGAGGGCGTGCGCGAGCAGCACGCGTGCATCGACCGGGTCGAGCGGCGAGGTGCGCAGCAGGGCGTCGGCGGTGGCGTCGGACATTGCGGCCTCAGTCGGTGTCGCCGAGCGACGCGAGCAGCTCGGCCTGATGCTCGGTGACGAGCGCGCCGATCAGTTCGTCGAGATCGCCGTCCATGATCGCCTCGAGCCGGTACAGCGTCAGGTTGATCCGGTGGTCGGTCATCCGGCCCTGCGGGAAGTTGTACGTGCGGATTCGCTCCGAGCGGTCGCCGGAGCCGATCAGGCTCTTGCGCGTCGCGGCTTCCTTCGCGTGCTGCTCGTGATACTGCTTGTCCTTGATGCGCGCGGCGAGCACCTTCAGCGCGCGATCCTTGTTCTTGTGCTGCGAGCGGTCGTCCTGGCACTCGACGACGATCCCGGTCGGGATGTGCGTGACGCGCACCGCCGAATCGGTCTTGTTGATGTGCTGGCCGCCCGCGCCGGACGCGCGGAACGTGTCGATGCGCAGGTCGGCCGGATTGATCTCGACCTCGCCGATCTCGTCGGCTTCCGGCATCACGGCGACCGTGCACGCGGACGTATGGATGCGCCCCTGCGTCTCGGTGGCCGGCACGCGCTGCACGCGATGGCCGCCCGATTCGAACTTCAGGCGCGAATACGCGCCCTGGCCCGCGATCCGCACGATCACTTCCTTGTAGCCGCCGAGATCCGACGGGCTTTCCGACATCATCTCGACCTGCCAGCGCTGGCGTTCCGCGAAGCGCAGGTACATGCGCAGCAGGTCGCCCGCGAACAGCGCCGATTCGTCGCCGCCCGTGCCCGCGCGGATTTCGAGGAAGATGTTGCGGTCGTCGTTCGGATCCTTCGGCAGCAGCATCTTCTGCAGCTCGGTCTCGAGGCGCGCCATGCCCTCGCGCGCGCTGCGGATTTCGTCTTCCGCGAAATCGCGCATCGACGGATCGGCGAGCAGTTCCTGCGCGGCCGTCTCGTCGCTGCGCGACTGGCGCCATAACGCGTATTGCTCGACGACCGGGCCGAGTTCCGCATGTTCGCGCGTCAGCTTGCGGTACTGGTCGAGGTCGGCCGTGACGTTCTCGCGGCTCAGCAGGTCGTTGAGTTCGGCCAGCCGGGTGGAAAGCTGGTCGAGCTTGCGTTGCATGCTCGTCTTCATGGTGTGGAGCGGCGCTCCCGGGCAAGGGGTATTCGGAAAGGATAGGCCGGCGGCGGGACAACGGCCGACGGCGGCAGGGCGACCGGGCGGCGCTAGTGGCCGGACTGGTCGTTCGAGCGCGGCGCGTGCTGGTAGAAGCCGCGCATCAGGTCGATCAGCGAATCGCGATCGGCGCCGTTGACGCGGTTGAGCGCGCTCGTCGGACCGTGGATCAGCTTGTTGGTCAGCGCCTGCGACAGTGCTTCGAGCACGGCGGCCGGATCGTCCCCGCGCGCGAGCAGCTTCTGTGCCTTCTCGACTTCGGCCCTGCGCAGCGCGTCGGCCTGCGTATGCATGTGACGGATCACCGGCACGACGCTGCGCGTGTCGAGCCATTGCATGAAATTCTGCACGCGCGTCTCGATGATCGCCTCGGCTTGAGCGACCGCGGCCTGGCGCGACGCGTTGCCTTCGCGCACGATCGCGCCGAGATCGTCGACGGTGTACAGGAACACGTCCTTCAGCTTGCCGACTTCGGGCTCGATGTCGCGCGGCACCGCGAGGTCGACCATGAAGATCGGCCGGTGGCGGCGCGCCTTCACCGCGCGCTCGACCGCGCCGAGGCCGATGATCGGCAGCGTCGATGCGGTGCACGACACGATGATGTCGAATTCGTGCATGCGGGTAGGCAGATCCGCCAGCGGCATCGCGCGACCGTTGAAGCGTTCGGCGAGCCGCTGGCCGCGTTCGGCCGTGCGGTTCGCGACGACGAGTTCGCGCGGGCCCTGCGCGGCGAAGTGCGTCGCGCACAGCTCGATCATCTCGCCGGCGCCGATGAACAGCACGCGCTGATCCGACACCTTTTCGAAGATCCGTTGCGCGAGGCGAACCGCGGCGGCGGCCATCGACACCGACTGCGTGCCGATTTCGGTCGTGCCGCGCACTTCCTTGGCCACCGCGAACGTGCGCTGGAACAACTGGTTCAGATAGGTGCCGAGCGCGCCGGCTTCCGTCGCGGTGCGAACGGCGTCCTTCATCTGGCCCAGAATCTGGGTTTCACCCAGCACCATCGAGTCGAGGCCGGACGCGACGCGGAACGCGTGCCGGACCGCTTCCGACTGCGGCAGCGCATAGACGTGCGGCGCGAGCTCGTCGACCGGGATCCGGTGATACTCCGACAGCCAGCGGACCGCGCCTTCGCGGGCCGCGCGATCGTCGGTCGCGCAATACAGTTCGGTGCGGTTGCAGGTGGAGAGGATCGCCGCTTCGGGCGTATTGGGCGCCTGCGGGCCGAGAAACACGTTCTTGAACGTGGCGAGAGCCGGCTTGATCTGCTCGAGCGGAAACGCCACGCGTTCGCGCAGGGCGACAGGCGCAGTGTGGTGGTTGATTCCGATCGTGAGGAGTTGCATATCGAGGGCTATCGTTTAGCCCCATATTATAGCGTTTCGGTGATTTCCTCACTCGCTGCGTACCGGCCATCGGCGTGGCGGGGCCGCGAATTTGGGGGTTCGATCGGCACGCGGTCGAGCTGATAGCCGAAGCCGTAGAGCGGCAACAGCCGGTAGCCGCGCTCCGGAAGCAGTTGCAATTTGCTGCGCAGCCGGGACGCGTGCGTGTCGAGCGTGCGCGACTTCATGTCGCGGCGGCGCCCCCACACCGTTTCGAGGATATGGGCGCGCGACACGGGCCGCGATACGTTCGTGAGCAATAACTGCGCGAAGCGGAACTCCTTCGGCGTCAGTGAAACGATTGCGTCGTCGAAACGCACGAGGCAATGCGTGGCGTCGAATGCGTATTCGCCATACATTTCGCGCGAGCGGGCGGGTGCGCGGCGTACGCCGGCGCGCCGGATCAGCGCGTTGACGCGCGCGAGCAGCTCGGGCCCGCTCACGGGGCGCACGAGACAATCGTCGGCGCCCGCGTGCAGGCACGAGACGATTTCGCTCTCTCGCGCCGACGGCATCACGGCGATGGCCGGCAACCCGGGCAGGACCGCTTGCGCGCGCGGAATGACTTCCTGCGCCGGCTGGTCGCCGGCCCAGTGCCCCGTGACCAGCATGTCGCAGGTGTTGTCGGCGGCGAGCCACGCGAAGAATGCGGCGCTGGACGCAAATGCGTGACACACGTGACCGCCCGCGAAGAGCAGGCGGTTCAGGAGTGCGGCATGGCGCGACTCGGGATCGATCAGAGCGATTCGCATGAGAATTTCTTCAATACGGCAGCAGGCGCGCGCTTGCCATAACGTCGAGTCGGCCCCTACACTCGAACGTTCGCGGCGCCCGGTTGGTCTCGGGTTCGATGAATGAATCGATGCTAGCCGCTGGCAACGTTCACGCCTATGGGACGAATCTGAATTTATAGAAGGCGTCGAATGAACTGGTTTGGAATCCTTGTCCTGGGAGCGGCCGTCGGGCTGTTCGGCCGCTGGCTGCACCCGATGCGGCGCACGGGCCGGCCGGCGTGGTGGATCGCGGTGCTCGTCGGCATCGTGGGCGCGGCCGCCGCCCGCATGGTCGGCAATCTCTCGGGACTGTTTTACGATGGCGAGACGCTCGAATGGCCGGTCTGCACCGGCGTCGCGTTCGTCGCCGTAGCCGTGACGGTCGCGTTGTCGGCCCGTCGCTGAATGCTCTCAGGTGAAATCATGAATGCCCGTCTTCCCGAAGTCTCGCCGGTGCCGGCCCGCCTCGCGCTGCTGCGCGGCGCCATGGCCCGCGAGAATCTGGCCGCCTATCTCGTGCCGTCCGCCGATCCCCATCTGTCCGAATACCTGCCCGAACGCTGGCAGGCGCGCCGCTGGCTGTCCGGCTTCACGGGTTCGGTCGGCACGCTGGTCGTGACCGCGGATTTCGCGGGGTTGTGGGTCGACAGCCGCTACTGGGTGCAGGCCGACGCCGAGCTGGCGGGCACCGGCGTGCAGCTGATGAAGATGACGGGCGGACAGCAGAGCGCGCCGCACGTCGACTGGCTCGCGCAGAACGTGGCGGCGGGCGCGACGGTCGGCGTCGACGGCGCCGTGCTCGGCGTCGCGGCCGCGCGCGCGCTGACGGCCGCGCTGAGCGCGCGCGGCATCGCGCTGCGTACCGACGTCGACCTGCTCGACGCGATCTGGCCCGAGCGGCCCGGGCTGCCCGGCGATGCGGTTTTCGAGCACGTGGCGCCGCAGGCGGACACGACGCGCGCGAGCAAGCTCGCCGAAGTGCGCCGCGCGATGCACGCGCAGGGCGCGCAATGGCACTTCGTGTCGACGCTCGACGATCTCGCGTGGCTGTTCAACCTGCGCGGCGCCGACGTCAACTTCAATCCGGTGTTCGTTGCGCACGCAATGATCGGCGCCGATCGCGCGACGCTGTTCGTCGCCGACGGCAAGGTGTCGCCGGCGCTGGCCGCGTCGCTCGCGCAGGATGGCGTCGACGTCCGCGCCTACGACGCCGCGCGCGCGGCGCTCGCGGCGCTGCCCGACGGCGCGACGCTGCTGATCGATCCGCGCCGCGTGACGTTCGGCACGCTCCAGGCCGTGCCGGCCGGCGTGAAGCTCGTCGAGGCCGTGAATCCGTCGACGTTCGCGAAGTCGCGCAAGACGTCCGCCGAGATCGAGCACGTACGCGTGACGATGGAGCACGACGGCGCCGCGCTTGCCGAATTCTTCGCGTGGTTCGAACAGGCCGTCAATCGCGAGACCATCACCGAGCTGACGATCGAGGAGAAGCTCACGGCCGCGCGCGCCCGCCGGCCCGGCTATGTATCGGCGAGTTTCGCGACGATCGCCGGCTTCAATGCGAACGGCGCGATGCCGCACTACCACGCGACGCGCGAGTCGCACGCGACGATCGCCGGCGACGGCCTGCTGCTGATCGATTCGGGCGGCCAGTACGTGACGGGCACGACCGACATCACGCGCGTCGTGCCGGTCGGCACCGTCAGCGACCTGCAGCGGCGCGATTTCACGATCGTGCTGAAGTCGATGATGGCGCTGTCGCGCGCCCGCTTCCCGCGCGGCATCCGCTCGCCGATGCTCGACGCGATCGCGCGCGCGCCGATGTGGGCGGCCGGCCTCGACTACGGTCACGGCACCGGGCATGGCGTGGGTTACTTCCTGAACGTGCACGAGGGCCCGCAGGTCATTTCGCACTATGCGCCGGCCGAGCCGTACACGGCGATGGAAGAGGGGATGATCACGTCGATCGAGCCGGGCGTGTACCGTCCGGGCCAGTGGGGCATCCGGATCGAGAACCTCGTCGTGAACCGGGCGGCCGGGCAGACGGAATTCGGCGATTTCCTCGCGTTCGAGACGTTGACGCTGTGCCCGATCGACACGCGCTGCGTGCTGATCGAGATGCTGCACGACGAAGAGCGCGCGTGGCTGAACACGTATCACGCGACGGTGCGCGAGCGCGTCGGCCGGCACCTGAGCGGCGACGCGAAGGCGTGGCTCGACGCGCGCACGCAGCCGATCTGACGCAACGTGCCGGATCGCGATTCGGCAACGATCGAACGACGGCCGGACGATCACAGCGAGGGAAGGCAATGGCGGACACCGCGGTGATCGTAATCGACATGCAGCGCGGGCTGGTGGAGCGGGCGCAGCCCGCGTACCGGCTCGACGACGTGGTGTCGGGCATCAACCGGTTGACGGCGGCGGCGCGCGCGGCGAACGCGCCGGTGTGCTTCGTGCAGCACGACGGCGACGCGGACGACGACATCGTGCCCGGCACGCCGGGCTGGGAACTGCATGCGGGGCTGGTCGTCGGTCGAGCCGACTGGCGCGTGCGCAAGCAGGCAAGCGATGCGTTTCACGACACGCCGCTCGCGGCGCAGCTCGATCGCCACGGCATCCGTTCGGTGCTGATCTGCGGCTATGCGACCGAGTTCTGCGTCGATTCCGCCGCGCGCCGTGCCGCGCTGCTCGGCTACCGGACGACCGTCGTGTCCGACCTGCACACTACGAACGAGCGCGCCCATCTGTCGGCGGCGCAGATCGTCGCGCACCACCACTTCATCTGGAACAACAATTCGCTGTCCGGCAACGCGGTGACGCCGCGGCCGCTCGCGGACGTGCTCGCCACGGAGTTCGCATGACGATCAAGGCAGTGGTGTTCGATTTCGGCGGCGTGCTGATCGACTGGAGCCCCGAGTACCTTTACCGTGAGCTGATTCCCGACGATGCCGAGCGCCGCTGGTTCCTCACGCACGTGTGTGCGATGGACTGGGTGGTCCGCCAGGACGGCGGGCAGACGATCGAGGAAGGCACGGCCGAACTCGTCGCGAAGTTTCCGGAGCACGAGGCGCTGATCCGCGCGTTCTACGCGCGCTGGCACGAGATGATCGGCGGCGTGCTGGACGAGGGTGCGGCGCTCGTCGACCGGCTGGACGCGCAGCGGATGCCGCTGTTCGGGCTGACCAACTGGTCCGCGCAGACGTTTCCGTATGCCTGGGACAACTTCCCGGTGCTGCGCCGGTTCAAGGACATCGTCGTGTCGGGCCGCGTGAAGCTCGTGAAACCCGATCCGGCAATCTACCGCGAGATGCATGCGCGGATCGAGCCGCACCTGCCCGGCATCGCGCCGCACGAGCTCGTGTTCATCGACGACAACGCACACAACGCGGCGGCCGCGACGGCGCTCGGCTGGCATGGCATTCATCACACGAGCGCCGCGGCGACCGAGGCGCGGCTCCGCGAACTGGGCGCGCTCGCGTAAGCGTCGGGGCGAGCGCCGGGCGGGATAAAGAAAGCGGGCCATGAGCCCGCTTCTTCGTTGTGCCGTGCCGGTTGCGGCCCGCTTCGGCGCCGGCCCCGCGTGAGCGCGGCGCCGGTTGCCTGGGCCGCGCCGCTCAGCGGCTGATCGGCTTGTAGCGCAGACGCTTCGGCTTCGCGGCTTCCTCGCCGAGGCGCGCACGCTTGTCGGCTTCGTACTCCTGGTAGTTGCCGTCGAAGAACGTGACCTGCGAATCGCCTTCGAACGCGAGGATGTGCGTCGCGATCCGGTCGAGGAACCAGCGATCGTGCGAGATCACCATCACCGAACCCGCGAATTCGAGCAGCGCGTCTTCCAGCGCGCGCAGCGTTTCGACGTCGAGGTCGTTCGACGGTTCGTCCAGCAGCAGCACGTTGCCGCCCGAGATCAGCGTCTTCGCGAGATGCAGGCGGCCGCGCTCGCCGCCGGACAGGTTGCCGACGATCTTCTGCTGGTCGCCGCCCTTGAAGTTGAAGCGGCCGATGTACGCACGCGACGGCGTTTCGTACTTGCCGACCGTCAGCACGTCGGCGCCGCCCGAGATTTCCTCGAACACCGTCTTCGACCCGTCGAGCGCGTCGCGGCTCTGGTCGACGTACGCGAGCTTCACCGTCGGGCCCATCACGACTTCGCCCGAATCCGGCTGTTCCTTGCCGGTCAGCATCTTGAACAGCGTCGACTTGCCGGCGCCGTTCGGCCCGATGATGCCGACGATCGCGCCGGCCGGAATCTTGAAGCTCAGGTTGTCGATCAGCAGGCGGTCGCCGAACGACTTGCTGACGTTCTTGAACTCGATCACTTCATTGCCGAGGCGTTCGCCGGCCGGAATGAAGATTTCCTGCGTTTCGTTGCGCTTCTGGTATTCCTGGCTGCTCAGTTCCTCGAAGCGGGCGATACGCGCCTTCG
This sequence comes from Burkholderia anthinoferrum, assembly GCF_002925705.1. Classification (NCBI taxonomy): domain Bacteria; kingdom Pseudomonadati; phylum Pseudomonadota; class Betaproteobacteria; order Burkholderiales; family Burkholderiaceae; genus Burkholderia; species Burkholderia anthinoferrum. The sequence continues at coordinate 29,446 of NZ_LFZP01000045.1, read as the reverse complement.
ACTTCGCCTGACGGCCCTTCGGGTTCTGGCGCACCCACTCCAGTTCCTTCTTGATCGCCTTCTGGCGTGCCGATTCCGACGCTTCTTCCTGCTTCAGGCGCTCTTCCTTCTGGTCGAGCCAGCTGCTGTAGTTGCCCTTCCACGGAATGCCGTGGCCGCGGTCGAGTTCGAGAATCCATTCGGCCGCGTTGTCGAGGAAGTAGCGATCGTGCGTGACCGCGACGACGGTGCCCGGGAAGCGCACCAGGAACTGCTCGAGCCAGTCGACCGATTCGGCGTCGAGGTGGTTGGTCGGTTCGTCGAGCAGCAGCATGTCGGGCTTTTCGAGCAGCAGCTTGCACAGCGCGACGCGGCGCTTTTCACCGCCGGACAGGTGCTCGATCTTCGCGTCCCACGGCGGCAGGCGCAGCGCGTCGGCCGCCACTTCGAGCTGCTGCTCGGGGCTGCCGCCGTCGCTCGACGCGAGGATCGCCTCGTACTTCGCCTGCTCGGCCGCGAGCGCGTCGAAGTCGGCGTCCGGTTCGGCGTAGGCCGCGTAGATTTCTTCCAGCTTCTTGTTGGCCTGGAACAGGTCGCCGAGGCCTTCCTCGACGGCTTCGCGCACGGTCTTCGTCGGATCGAGCTGCGGTTCCTGCGGCAGGTAGCCGATGTTCAGGTTCGGCATCGGCGTGGCTTCGCCCTCGATGTCCTTGTCGACGCCCGCCATGATGCGGATCAGCGTCGACTTGCCCGAGCCGTTCAGGCCGAGCACGCCGATCTTCGCGCCGGGAAAGAACGACAGCGAGATGTCCTTCAGGATCTGGCGCTTGGGCGGCACGATCTTGCCGACCCGGTTCATCGTGAAAACGTATTGGGCCATTTCGGTGTGAAAGTCAGAAGTGGTTGAGACGGCCGCGCAGCGCGCGCGGGCGTGGCGGCGTCGGGTGATTCGGTACGGAGCGTGCCGCGCGGGGCGCGGCGGTGCGAGCGCGTATTGTACTTCGCTGCGGGCTGCCGCTGGCACGGCGCAGGCCATTCGGCCGACCCGCGCTCACAGCCACGCGGCGACGCCGCCGTGCCCCGAGCACGTGCCGCGCCGGTGGCGGCTGAAGCTGTACGTGCCGTCGCGGCAGCGTGCGCTCGCGCCGTCCGGCACGCGGCCCGATTTCGAATGCGCGGGCGCATGCACGGTTTCGCCGTCGCGGTTGCGATACGTGTCGTGACGGTCGAGATCGGCTTCGTTGCCGTGGCCGGGCGACGCGCGATAGGCATGTGCCGGCGTGGGTAACGCGGCGCCCGCGGCGAAGAGCGCGGCGGACAGGGTCGCGACGTGTGTCGCGCGGCGGAGCAGGGCACGCATGGTCTCTCTCGTTCCGTTCGTTGTTATCGATACCGGGCGATGTCGAGCCGACCGCCCGCGCCGCATGTTAGCGGATCGGCGCCGTGGCGCCGCGCGACGCTACGCCGCGCCGGACATCGACGCCGCGCCGTCGGTCTGCGCGGCATCGAGAATCCACCGGCGGAACGCCGCAACCTTCGGCCGTTCCGCATGATGCGGCGGATAGACGAGGTAGTACGCGAAATCGTCGAGCCATGCGGTATCGGCAAGCTGCACGAGCCGGCCGCTCGCCAGCTCGCCGCGCACCATCGCGGCCGGCAGCAGCCCGGCGCCCTGGCCCGCGACGATCGCCTGCAGCAGCAGGCCCGAATCGTCGAACGCGGGGCCGCGCGGCGGCCCGAAATCGTCGATCCGCTGCGCGCCGAACCAGATGTGCCAGCCCTTGCGTTCGGCGTCGTGCAACTGCGGCCAGCCGACGAGCGCGGCCGGCGTCGCCGGCATGCCGAGCCGCGCGACGAGTTCGGGCGACGCGAGCGCGACGATTTCCACCGTCAGCAGGCGTTCGCCGCACAGCCCGATGTAACGCCCGAGGCCGTGGCGGATCGCGACGTCGACGCCGTCGCGCGCGAAATCCGCGAGGGCGTGGCTCGTGACGACCTGCAGGTCGACGTCCGGGCGCGCCTGCCGGAACTGCGCGAGGCGCGGGACGAGCCATGCGGACGCGAAGAACGGCGTGACGCTCACCGTCAGCACGCCGCTGTCGGCGGCGCCCGACACGCGCTGCGACGCATCGGCGATCTGCCGGAACGCGTTGCGCACGGGCGGCAGGTAGTCGCGGCCGGCGGCCGTCAGCAGGATCCCGCGGTTCACGCGCTCGAACAGTTGCACGCCGAGATGCGTCTCGAGCACGCGGATCATCTGGCTCACCGCGCCCGGCGTGACCGACAGCTCCTCGGCCGCCGACTTCACCGACAGGTGGCGGGCCGCGGCTTCGAAGGCGCGCAGTGCGTTGAGCGGCGGCAGGCGGGAACGATTCATTCAGTTTTTCTAAAGCGAAAGGTCGACGAAATATCGTTTGAGGCGGCGCGTGCGCGCGAGTACCGTTGATGCGTCTGATCGCTTGTTTTGCGGTCGCATGTCGGCAGTCGCTGCGATCAACATAGTTCAACTATATCCACGGAGCAACCCGGCTGCCGCGCGGCAGCCGGTCGAACCTGAGAGGAGCATCGTCATGAACCGCCCGGGCGCGTCGCGCCTTTTCTACGGCTGGTACGTGGTGGCGGCCGCGTTCGCCGTCACGTTCGTCGGATTCGGCAGCGCGTATACGTTCAGCGCGTTCGTCGAATCGTTGCAGCGGGATTTCGCCGCGTCGCGCGGCCAGATCTCGCTCGTGTTCTCGCTCGCCGGCTTCCTGTACTTCGGCTTCGGCATCGTCAGCGGGCCGCTGGCCGATCGTTTCGGCTCGCGACGGCTCGCCGTCGCCGGGATGCTGCTGACCGGCGCGGGGCTCGCGGCCGCCGGCGCGGCGCATACGCTGCTGCAAGTCTATGTCGCGTACGGGCTCGGTGTCGGGTTCGGCGTGGGCAGCGCGTACGTGCCGGCCGTCGGTGCGGTGCAGCGCTGGTTCGTGCGCCGGCGCGGGTTCGCGTCGGGGCTCGCGGTCGCCGGGATCGGCGTCGGCACGCTGGTGATGCCGCCGCTCGCGTCCGCGCTGATCGCGCAGGTCGGCTGGCGCGGCGCGTACTTCACGCTGGCCGCGCTCGTGATCGTCCTGGGAGCCGGCATGTCGCTGCTGATCGAGAACGATCCGCGCAGGCGGGGATTGCTGCCGGACGGCGACGCACCCGGCGGCGGCAGTCGGGATGCCGCTGCTGCGTCGACCGGTGCGAACGTGCATGCCGGCGCGACGGTCCGCGAAGCCGTCACGTCGCGGCCGTTCGCGAGCCTGTACGCGGCCTGCCTCGTCTGCTCGTTCGGCGTGTTCGTCCCGTTCGTTCACCTCGTGCCGTACGCGCTCGATCATGGCGTCGCGCCGTCGACGGCCGTGCTGCTGCTCGGCGCGATCGGCGTGGGCAGCACGGCCGGCCGCTTCTTCCTCGGCGGCCTCGCCGATCGCTTCGGCCGCCGCGCATCGCTGCTCGCGATGTTCGCCGGCATGGCCGTCGCGCTCGTCGCATGGGCGGGCGCCGGCACCGTCGCGACGCTGGCCGCGTTCGCACTCGTGTTCGGCGTGTTCTACGGCGGCTGGGTCGCCGTGCTGCCGGCCGTCGTGATGGACTATTTCGGCGGGCGCAACGTGAGCGCGATCATCGGCATTCTGTACACGAGCGTCGCGTTCGGCACGCTGATCGGGCCGGCCGCCGCCGGCTTCATCTACGACGCGGGCGGCGGCTATCTCGTGCCGATCCTCGCGAGCGCCGCCGCGAATGCGATTGCGTTCGCGATCGTCGCAACCACCGGGCGTGCGCCGGCCGCCGCGCGTGCGACCGGCGCATAGCGCCGCGCGGCTGGGCGTGTCGCGCGGTTTCCGGTAGGGTAGCCGGACCGTCAACCATCGGCGTACGGTCGGGGAGGCATCGTGACATTCGACGAAGTCCGGCAGATCGCACTGGCATGGCGCGGCGTCGAGGAAGGCACGTCGTACGGCACGCCCGCGCTCAAGGTGAAGGGCAAGCTGCTCGCGCGGCTGCGCGAGGACGGCGACACGCTCGTCGTGAAGGGCGTCGGCCCCGACGAGCGTGCATGGCTGATCGAGTCGGCGCCCGACGTGTACTACGTGACCGATCACTATGTCGGCTGGCCGATCGTGCTGGTGCGCCTGTCGGCCGCGCGCCCCGACGCCGTGAAAAAACTGCTTCTGCGCGAATGGCTCGCGATCGTGCCGGCGAAGTGGCGGGACGAAGCTGCCCGCGACGCGAACTGAATGGCGCGCCCCGCGCTCGAGCCGGCGCCGGAACCAATCAAACCTTGCATCGGTGCGTATCGATGCAATGAGTGGTTCCATCGAAATTCCTCAATTGGTTCTTAGTGAAGAACCGTTTGGTGCTTACACTCCTTCGCTTCGAAGGCGGCTGACGACAGCCGACGGAACGGGCGTACGCGATGCGCCGGCGCTTGGCGCGCCGCATCGCACCCGCAGCTTCGCAGACTGCGCGGACGACCCCACCGGAGCGGCCCCATCCGGCCCATGCCCACGTGCGACGCATGCGCGGCCGCGGCCGGACCCAAGAACGACAACTCCCCGCGCCGCCTTCACGCGACACCGGTCGTACCGGAACCGTTTTTTGGAGAGAGACAGATGAGTGGAAGCAACACGGGCCTCGGCACGGGCCTGAAGCAGCGTCACGTAACGATGATGTCGATTGCCGGCGTGATCGGCGCGGGCTTGTTCGTCGGCTCCGGGCACGCGATCGCGGAAGCCGGGCCGGCATCGATACTCGCGTATGCGATCGCGGGCGTGCTGGTCGTGCTGGTGATGCGCATGCTCGGCGAGATGGCCGTCGCGCATCCGGACAGCGGGTCGTTCTCGACCTATGCCGATCGCGCGATCGGCCACTGGGCCGGCTTCACGATCGGCTGGCTGTACTGGTGGTTCTGGGTGCTGGTGATCCCGATCGAGGCGACCGCCGCCGCGACCATCCTCAATGCGTGGTTCCCGGACATCGCGACGTGGATTTTCGCGCTCGGCATCACGCTGCTGCTCACCGTCACCAATCTCTTTTCCGTCAAGAACTACGGCGAATTCGAATTCTGGTTCGCGCTGATCAAGGTCGTCGCGATCATCGTGTTCCTGTGCATCGGCGGCGCGGCGATCGTCGGCATCATTCCGGCACCGGCCGTGTCGGGCGTGTCGAACCTGTTCGTGCATGACGGCTTCATGCCGCACGGCGCGAGCGCGGTGCTGGCGGCGATGCTGACGACGATGTTCTCGTTCCTCGGCACCGAGATCGTGACGATCGCGGCCGCCGAATCGGACAACCCGCAACGCCAGATCGTGCGCGCGACGAATTCCGTCATCTGGCGTATCACGCTGTTCTATCTTGGCTCGATCCTCGTCGTCGCGGCCATCGTGCCGTGGAACGACCCGCTGCTGCCGAAGCACGGTTCGTATCAGCGCGCGATGGAACTGATCGGCGTCCCGAACGCGAAGGCGATCATCGACGTGATCGTGCTCGTATCGGTCGCGAGCTGCCTGAATTCGGCGCTGTACACGGCGTCGCGGATGCTGTTCTCGCTGTCCCGGCGCAAGGACGCGCCCGCGTTCCTGCATCGCACCGATTCGACCGGCACGCCGCGTGCGGCCGTGCTCGCGTCGACCGCGTTCGGTTTCCTGACCGTGATCGCGAACTACCTGATGCCGGAGCAGGTGTTCGGGTTCCTGCTCGCGACGTCGGGCGCGATCGCGCTACTCGTGTATCTCGTGATCGCGGTCTCGCAACTGCGGATGCGCAAGACGCTCGAATCGGGCGGCGCCGACCTGACGCTGCGGATGTGGCTGTTCCCGTGGCTCACGTGGGCCGTGATCCTGTTCATCTGCGGCACGCTGACCGTGATGTTCGTCAGCGAGGATCATCGGATGGAAGTGGGCGCGACGGCCGTGCTGGCGTTGCTCGTGCTGCTTGCGTCGTGGTTGAACAAGCGGGGGCGCGATGCGCGGGCGGGTGAAGGGCGGCGCGTGTCGGCGACGTGATGGCGTGACGTGATGGCGGGCGGAAAGCCCGCGCCGTGAAACTTGGCCCGATCGGTGTTTGCCGGTCGGGCCGTTTTTATTCCGCGATTGGCAGGATGTCGTTGCGGGATCAACGATCGGGCAACGCTACTGAAGCGCGCCGGATCAAATCCGATTCGTCGCGCCCGTCGCGGTAATTGAAGCGGCCGACGGGCTATGCTCTGCGTCGGCCGGTATCGAAGCGCGGCTGCTGTGCCGGTGCGCAGTAGCGACCACGTTCGCGTGTGTTCGCATCTTTACATCAGGATGGGGCCTGATCCCGCGTCGAGGACAGTGTCTTCGTCATCTTCTTCGTCGATGCCGTCGCACAGATCGCTACCGCCGCAGGAAGCATGGATCCTCCACCCCATTCCTTGCGTGCGGACCTTTCGCATGAGGCGTCTCGCGCCTTCTTCCATTTTGAGATCCGCGCCTCGAGCGACGTTTTGCGCTCCGGGTGCGCGCGGACCTCTTCGTCGATAACGTGCTGCAATTCGCGTTCGGCAACGATCTGATCGCGCCAGGCGCAGAAATTCATGCCGGTTTGGCTCGAGTCGCAGTGGTTCAACAGCGCGGTGACTTCACTGGCCGGCAAACCGCTGCGCGCGGATATCTCGTCGGCCGGTGTCGGGTCGGCGAGTGCGGCAGCCGAAACCGCCATGAACAGCCATAGGCAGTGCTTCGTCATCGTGGCCTGCTAGCGGAATGATGCTGGGAGCATTAAGCGGAAAACCCCTTGCGGCACTATGGCCGCAAGGGGTTTTCCGTGAATTGCCTTACGCCTGGGAGATTCGCTCAAACGTTGAACAGGAAGTTCATCACATCCCCGTCGTGCACGACATATTCCTTCCCTTCCGCGCGCATCTTGCCGGCTTCCTTCGCGCCTTGCTCGCCCTTGTACGTGACGAAGTCGTCGAACGCGATCGTCTGCGCGCGGATGAAGCCGCGCTCGAAGTCGGTGTGGATCACGCCGGCCGCCTGCGGAGCGGTATCGCCGATGTGGATCGTCCACGCGCGCACTTCCTTCACGCCCGCCGTGAAGTAGGTCTGCAGGCCGAGCAGCTTGAAGCCCGCGCGGATCACACGGTCGAGGCCCGGCTCTTCCATGCCCATGTCGGCGAGGAATGCCTCCTTGTCCGCGTCGTCGAGATCGGCGATTTCCGCCTCGATCGCCGCGCACACGGCGACCACCGGCGCATTTTCGCTTTCCGCGTACTTGCGCACCGCCTCGAGGTGCGGATTGTTCTCGAAGCCGTCGTCCTTCACGTTCGCGACATACATCGCCGGCTTCGCGGTGATCAGGCAGAACGGCTTGATCAGCGCCTGTTCGTCGTCCGACAGCGCGAGGCCGCGCACGGCCTTGCCCTGGTCGAGTTGCGCGCGCACCTTCTCGAGCACCGCGACGAGCTTCGCCGCTTCCTTGTCGTTGCCCGACTTCGCCGCCTTCGAATAACGCGTGAGCGCCTTCTCGATGGTGCCGAGGTCGGCGAGCGCGAGTTCGGTGTTGATCACTTCGATGTCGTCGATCGGGCTGACCTTGCCGGCGACGTGAATGACGTTCTCGTCCTCGAAGCAGCGCACGACGTGCGTGATCGCGTCGGTTTCGCGGATGTTCGCGAGGAACTGGTTGCCGAGGCCTTCACCCTTGCTCGCGCCCGCGACGAGGCCCGCGATGTCGACGAACTCGACGACGGCCGGCACGACACGCTCCGGCTTGACGATTTCGGAGAGCGCCTTCAGGCGCGTATCCGGCACTTCGACGATGCCGACGTTCGGCTCGATCGTGCAGAACGGGTAGTTCTCGGCGGCGATGCCGGCCTTGGTCAGCGCGTTGAACAGGGTGGACTTGCCGACGTTGGGCAAGCCGACGATGCCGCATTTGAGACTCATGGAATCCTTCGGACGGGTGAGGCGGCGCGGCCGGACAGGGCACGGCGGCGCGGGAAAAAAGGGCGGCCGGCGCGTGGAGCGCGGCGGGCCGACGGTCAAAGACGCTATTGTACCGTGCCGGCGCCCCGGATTCCGGGCTGGCGCCGAACGGCCGATGCGGCGCGCCGCCGCGCCCGCGCACCGCGCCTGCGATTCTGCTGATTTCCCGCAAAGTCCGGCCGCGTAAGGGTTTGGCCCCGCGGCTATAATGCCCGCCATGACTGCCCACCACACCTTCGACGTCGCCGTGGTCGGCGGCGGGCTCGTCGGCAAGACGGCCGCGCTCGCGCTGACCCAGTCCGGCTACAAGACAGCCTTGCTCGCCCAGCCGGCCACGCCGCGCCCCGCCGATCTCGCGTTCGACACGCGCGTCTACGCGCTGTCGTCCAGTTCACAGGCGTTGCTCGAGCGGCTGCGGGTGTGGCAGGCGCTCGACCACGGCCGGCTCGCGCCGGTCTACGACATGCGCGTGTATGGCGACGCGCATGCCGAGCTGCATTTCTCCGCCTACCAGGCGTCCGTGCCGCAGCTCGCATGGATCGCCGAGTCGTCGCTGGTCGAGGCGTCGCTCGACGCCGCGCTGCGGTTCCAGCCGAACCTCACGTGGTTCGAGGCGCGCGCGCAGGGTTTCGACGTGCGCGACGACGCGGCCGTGCTCACGCTGTCGTCGGGGCAGGTGCTCGAGGCCGATCTCGTCGTCGGCGCCGACGGCGCGCATTCGTGGGTGCGCTCCCAAATGGGGGCCAGGGTGGAGCGGCGCGACTACCGGCAGACGGGCGTCGTCGCGAACTTCAAGGCGTCGTGGCCGCACCGCGAGACGGCTTGGCAGTGGTTCCACGAAGGCGAGATCGTCGCGCTGCTGCCGCTGCCGGACGGCCACGTGTCGCTCGTGTGGTCCGCGCACACCGCGCATGCGGATGAATTGCTGGCGCTCGATCCGGCGCAGCTCGCGGCCGAGGTCGAGCGCGTGTCGCACGGCCAGCTCGGCACGCTCGAATGCGTGACGCCGGCCGCCGGCTTCCCGCTGGCGCTGCAGACGGTCGACAAGCTGATCGCGCCGCGCGTCGCGCTGGTCGGCGATGCCGCGCACCTGATCCACCCGCTCGCGGGGCAGGGGATGAACCTCGGCCTGCGCGACGTCGCCGCGCTCGCCGACGCGATCGCGGGCAAGGAAAGCTTCCGGAATCTCGGCGATACGGTGCTGCTGCGCCGCTACGAGCGTTCGCGCCGCGAGGACATCCGCGCGCTGATGGTCGCCACCGACGGCCTGCAGCGGCTGTTCGCGGTGCCCGGCTCGCTCGCGAAGGCGGTGCGCAATGCGGGCATGGCGTTCGTCGGCGCGCAGCCGCTCGTCAAGCGCTGGCTCGTGTCGGCCGCGCTCGGCTGATCGAACCTTCTGCCGCTGCACGGGTCGGAGACGGTTCCATAACGGCGTACACTGTGCCGAGCACTCCGATTGAGCTGAAGGAAGATTTCGATGAAAAAAACGATCCGCATCGCATCGCTGGCGCTGGCCGTCGCGATGGCGACGCTGGGCTGCACCGCGCAGGCCGACCAGACCACCGACAAGCTGAAGGCCACGCTGCAAGCCCGTCTCGGCAACGACGCGCCGATCAAGAGCGTGTCGAAATCGCCGGTTGCAGGGCTTTACGAAGTGAACCTCGGCTCGCAGATCATCTATAGCGACGCGGCGGGTGACTACGTGCTGCTCGGCGATCTCGTCGACGCCAAGACGCACAAGAACCTGACCGACGCCCGCCTGTCCGAAATCAACAAGATCGATTTCGCGAGCCTGCCGTTCGCGAATGCGATCAAGGTCGTCAAGGGCAACGGCGCCCGCAAGATCGCGGTGTTCTCCGATCCGAACTGCCCGTACTGCAAGAAGCTCGAGACGACGCTGCAGTCGGTCGACAACGTGACCGTCTACACGTTCCTGTACCCGGTGCTGTCGCCGGATTCGACCGCGAAGTCGAAGGCTATCTGGTGCGCGACCGACCGTGCGAAGACGTGGGCGAGCTGGATGCTCGACCACCGCGCGCCGTCCGGCCCCGGTACCTGCGATACCAGCGCGCTCGACAAGAACCTCGCGCTGGGCCGCGGGATGAACGTCACGGGCACGCCGACGATCTTCCTGCCGGACGGCCGCCGCCTGCCGGGCGCGGTATCGGCCGACCAGCTCAACCAGGCGCTCGCCTCGAGCAAGTAACCGACTGCACGCCGGGCGCATGGCCCGGCCAGCGAGGGGCGCCCGCACGATCTGCCGGCGCCTCTCTTCGTTTTCGCCGCCGTATTCGACCGACCGATTGCCACGATGACCCAGCCGATCCGCTATTCGATTGTCCCGAAAGATCTTGCCGCGCACCTGTTCGAAGTGACGGTGACGGTTGCCGATCCCGATCCCGAAGGCCAGCGTTTCTCGCTGCCGGTATGGATTCCGGGCAGCTATCTCGTGCGCGAGTTCGCGCGCAACATCGTGACGCTCGGCGCGTTCAACGACGCGGGCCGCAAGGTGCGCATCGCGAAGACCGACAAGCATACGTGGCAGGCCGCGCCCGTCACCGGCACGCTGACGCTGCGTTACGACGTGTATGCGTGGGACCTGTCGGTGCGCTCCGCGTATCTCGACGAATCGGGCGGCTTCTTCAACGCGACGGCCGTGTTCCTGAGCGTCGCGGGCCGCGAGGAGGCGCCCTGCGAAGTCGACATCGCGAAACCGGCCGGCGCGGCGTTCCGCACATGGCGTGTCGGCACCGCGCTGCCCGAGGCGCGCGGCACGAAGCGCTACGGTTTCGGCGCGTATCGCGCGGCGAACTACGACGAACTGTCCGACCATCCGGTGACGATCGGCGAATTCGCGCTCGCGACGTTCGACGCGCACTGCGTGCCGCATGACATCGTGATCGCCGGACGCGTGACCCAGCTCGACCTGGAGCGGCTGCGTACCGATCTGAAGCGCGTGTGCGAAGCGCAGATCGCGCTGTTCGAGCCGAAATCGAAGAAGGCGCCGATGGACCGCTACGTGTTCATGACGCTTGCAGTCAGCGACGGCTACGGCGGCCTCGAGCATCGCGCGTCGACCGCGCTGATCTGCAACCGGACCGACCTGCCGGTGAAAGGGCGCCCCGAAACGACGGAAGGCTATCGCACGTATCTCGGGCTTTGCAGCCACGAGTATTTCCACACGTGGAACGTGAAGCGCATCAAGCCGGCGGCGTTCGTGCCGTACGACCTCACGCGCGAGAACTACACGTCGCTGTTGTGGCTGTTCGAGGGCTTCACGTCGTATTACGACGACCTGATGCTGGTCCGCAGCGGGCTGATGTCGCAGGACGAATATTTCGCGGCGCTGGGCCGCACCATCGGCGGCGTGCTGCGCGGCACGGGCCGGCTCAAGCAGAGCGTCGCGGAAAGCTCGTTCGACGCGTGGATCAAGTACTACCGCCAGGACGAGAACGCGACCAACGCGATCGTCAGCTATTACACGAAGGGCTCGCTCGTTGCGCTGGCATTCGATCTCGCGATCCGTGCGCGGACGCGCAACCGGAAGTCGCTCGACGACGTGATGCGCCTGCTGTGGCAACGCTACGGCCGCGATTTCTATCGCGGCAAGCAGGCGGGCGTCGAGGAAAACGAAGTCGAGGTGCTGATCGAGGAAGCGACGGGCGTCGCGCTCGGCCGCCTGTTCGCCGACGCCGTGCACGGCACGCGCGATCTGCCGCTTGCCGAACTGCTTGCGCCGTTCGGCGTAACGCTGGCGCCCGACGTCGCGACCGGCGCGGCCGCGAAGCCGACGATCGGCGCGCGTTTGCGCGGCGGCGCGGACTGCACGCTCGCGGCGGTCTACGAAGGCGGCGCCGCGCATCGCGCGGGGTTGTCGGCCGGCGACACGCTGATCGCGGTCGACGGGCTGCGCGTGACGGGCACGAACCTCGATGCGCTGCTCGCGCGCTACCGGCCGGGCGACAAGGTCGAGGTTCACGCGTTTCGCCGCGACGAGCTGCGCACCGCGAAACTGAAGCTCGACGGCCCGGACGTCACGCGCTACCGGCTGACGGCGGCCGCGAAGCCGGCTGCGGCCACGAAGGCCCGCGAAGCCTGGCTGAAGGGGTAATCGTCCGAAAGCGGGTATCGGGGCGCGATCAAGGATTGTTCTGCTGCTGCAACAATCCGTCGCCCTGGGCCCGCTTTTTCGCGGTCATGCGGCCACGCACAATGGCGTCACTCGCGCTACCGAAGCGCAACCCTACCGGAGCCTGACATGACGACCATTCTGCAAATCAATTCCGCTGCGCGTTCGCAAGGCGCGCAATCCACGCTGCTGGCCAACGAACTGACGGCAAAGCTGCAACAATCGAACCCCGGCGCGAACGTCGTGGTTCGCGATCTGCTGGCCGACGCGCTGCCGCACCTCGACGAATCGGTGCTCGGCGCATTCTTCACGCCGGCCGACAAGCGCACCGCGGAACAGAATGCGATCGTCGCGAAGAGCGATGCGCTGATCGCCGAGTTGCAGGCTGCCGACATCATCGTGATCGGCGCACCGATGTACAACTTCGGCATCTCGTCGCAATTGAAGACGTATTTCGACTGGATCGCCCGCGCAGGCGTCACGTTCCGCTACACCGAGAACGGTCCGGAAGGCCTGATCAAGGGCAAGAAGGTTCACGTGGTGACGGCCCGCGGCGGCAAGTACGCCGGCACGCCGAACGACAGCCAGACGCCTTACCTGCGCACGTTCCTCGGCTTCATCGGCCTGACCGACGTGAGCTTCATCTTCGCGGAAGGCCTGAACCTCGGCCCGGATGCGCAAAGCGCCGCGCTCGCCAGCGCGCGCGAGGCGATCGCCGCCGCGTAACGCGTGAGGTCGACGCGGGTGCGACGCACCGGCTGCGTCACCCGATAAAAAACGCCGCGCCCCGAAAGGGGCGCGGCGTTTTTGCATTCGGCCGGCGAACTCGCCGCCTGGGCCGTTACGCGAGCGTTTCGGCCACGTCCGGCAGACGCCAGTCGATCGGTTCGCGGCCTGCTTCGACCAGATAGTCGTTCGCGAGCGCGAAATGGCGGCAGCCGAGGAAGCCGCGATGCGCGGACAGCGGCGACGGATGCGGCGCCTCGAGCACGCAATGCGCGTTCGCGTCGAACAGGGCGCGCTTGGCCTGCGCGTGCGCGCCCCACAGCATGAACACGAGCCCGCGATGACGGCCGGCGAGCTCGCGGATCAGCGTGTCCGTGCATTGCTCCCAGCCGCGCTTAGCATGGCTCGCGGCCGCGCCGCGCTCGACCGTCAGCACGGTGTTGAGCAGCAGCACGCCCTGGCGCGCCCACGTGTCGAGGCAGCCGTGCCGCGGCGTGTCGTGACCGAAGTTCGCGGCGATTTCCTTGAAGATGTTGCGCAGCGACGGCGGCGTGCGGACGGCCGGCGGCACCGAGAACGCGAGGCCGTGCGCCTGCGGCGTGCCGCGATCGTCGCCGTGGTACGGATCCTGGCCGAGGATCACGACCTTCACGTCGTCCGGGCTCGTCAGGCGCAGCGCGCGGAACACGTCGGTCGGGTAGACCGTCTTGCCGGCCGCACGCTCCTCATCGACGAAGCGGCACAGCGGCGCGTACGCGTCGCTGTCGGTGAACGGTTTCAGCACGTCGCGCCAGACAGCCGGCAGCGCGTCGAATTGCGCGGCGAGATGCGGTACGTCGGCGGCGACGGGGCGCGGCGCCGCGGCGGCCGAGGCCGGCTCGGGCATGGGCGCGGGTGCTGCGGTTTTCTTCGCTGCTTTGCGCCGAGCGGCAGGCGGCTCGGACGCCGCGGACGGAATATCGGCCTGCGCCGTTTCCGGCACGGGATCGTCGAACAGCGACGCCTGTTGCGGCGCGCGGGAAGTCTTGCGGGTTGCCATGCGTGATGCGGGTTTATTGCGCGCGCAGCCGGTAGCCGCGCTGCGCCTTGCTGATGTTTTCGGGAACGAGGCCCGGCAGCGCCTGCTGCAGTTCGGCGGCGAGCGTCGCCAGCGCCGTTTCCGGGCCGTCGATCAATTCGAGTTCGATTTCGCTGATCGGTTCGCTGCGCGTTTCGTGTTCCGCCTGGACGACGATCTCGCCGAGGTCCACCGCGGCCTCGACCGTCGCGCCGCCGATGGCGATGCGCCACAGCGTACGCGAAAAATCCGTGCGGAACAGCGCATGCAGCGCGCCGGCCGCGTCATTCAGCGCGGCGGCGGCTTCCGGCACGTCGCAGGCCGCGACGAGCGCATCGATTTCGAGCGCGTCGCCCGCGACCGGCAGTTCCCATTCGTGGCGGCTATGCAGGCCGCCTTCCGCGCTGCCGACCGTCTTGAACGTCTGCAGCCAACCGTCCGGCGTGCGGCGCACGCGCACCGCGCTCTTCGAGTGCGCCAGCGCGAGGTCGGGCGTGTCGTAATAGACGTTCGCGAGCGTGATCGCGTGACCGGGTTCGCCGGTCAGCGTCTCGAAGAAGCGGCGCGCGGCATCGGCCTGGCCGGCCGGCAGCGCGAGCTTGATTTCCTTTTCGATCGCCATCAGAAGAACATCCGTGCGAGTTCCTCGCCCGGCTGATCGGCGCGCATGAACGCCTCGCCGACGAGGAACGTGTTCACGTTCGCCGCGCGCATCGTGTCGACGTCGGTACGCGACAGGATGCCCGATTCGGTCACGACGATGCGGTCCGCCGGAATCATGTCCAGCATGTCGAGCGTGGTCTGGATCGACGTCTCGAACGTGCGCAGGTTGCGGTTGTTGATGCCGAGCAGCGGCGTCTTGAGCGTCAGCGCCTGTTCCATCTCGTGGCGGTCGTGCACTTCGACGAGCACCGCGAGGCCGAGCGAATGCGCATAGGCCTCGAGATCCTGCATCAGCGGCGTGTCGAGCGCGGCGGCGATCAGCAGGATCGCGTCGGCGCCCATCGCGCGGGCTTCGACGATCTGGTACGCGTCGACGATGAAGTCCTTGCGCAGCACCGGCAGCGTGCAGGCCGCGCGCGCTTCCTCGAGGTAGCGGACGCCGCCCTGGAAGAACTGCTCGTCGGTCAGCACCGACAGGCACGCGGCGCCGTGCGCCGCATACGAGCGCGCGATGTCGGCCGGCACGAAATGCTCGCGCAGCACGCCTTTCGACGGGCTTGCCTTCTTGATTTCGGCGATCACGGCGGCGTTGCCGGCCGCGTGCTTCGCGCGCAGCGCGCCGACGAAGTCGCGCAGGTCGCGCGCGGATGCTTCGAGTTTCAGTGCCTCGAGCGGCGTGCTGCGCAGGGCCGCCGCGATTTCTTCGCGCTTGACGGCGATGATTCGGTCGAGAATGTCGCTCATGTGGGTTCCTGCTGGATTCGTAAGAGGGTCAGCGCTTGAACTGCTGCGTGAAGCGCACGAGTTCGTCGACTTTCGCGCGGGCCTTGCCGCTTGCGATCGCTTCGCGGGCGAGCTGGATGCCGTCCGCGATCGACTCGGCGATATTGGCCGCATAGAGCGCGGTGCCCGCGTTCAGCGTGACGATCTCGCGCGCGACGCCAGGCTGGTTGTCCAGCGCGCCGAGCAGCATCGTGCGCGATTCGTCCGCATTTTCCACCTTCAGCGTGCGGTTCGACACCATCTGCAGGCCGAAATCCTCCGGATGGATCTCGTACTCGTGCACCTTGCCGTCGCGCAACTCGCCGACGAGCGTCGCGGCGCCGAGCGACACCTCGTCCATCCCGTCCTTGCCGTACACGACGAGCACGTGCTGCGCGCCGAGGCGCTGCATCACGCGCACCTGGATGCCGACGAGGTCGGGGTGAAACACGCCCATCAGCTGGTTCGGCGCGCCGGCCGGATTGGTCAGCGGGCCGAGGATGTTGAAGATCGTGCGCACGCCGAGCTCGCGGCGCACGGCCGCGATGTTCTTCATCGCCGGATGATGGTTCGGCGCGAACATGAAGCCCATGCCGGTTTCGGCGATCGACGCGGCGACCTGGTCCGATTGCAGATCGATGTTCACGCCGAGCGCTTCGAGCACGTCGGCGCTGCCGGATTTGCTCGACACGCCGCGGTTGCCGTGCTTCGCGACCTTCGCGCCCGCAGCCGCCGTGACGAACATCGACGCGGTCGAGATGTTGAACGTGTGCGAGCCGTCGCCGCCGGTGCCGACGATGTCGACGAAATTCGAGTTGTCCTGCACCTCGACGTGGTTCGCGAATTCGCGCATCACGGTCGCGGCGGCGGCGATCTCGCCGATCGTCTCCTTCTTCACGCGCAGCCCGGTGATGATCGCGGCCGCCATCACGGGCGACATGTCGCCGCGCATGATCAGCCGCATCAGGTGGAGCATTTCGTCGTGGAAGATTTCGCGGTGCTCGATCGTGCGCTGCAGCGCTTCCTGCGGGGTAATCGTCATCGTGCGTCTCCCGTCACGCGGCCGGTGCGGCGGCATGGGCCGCTGCGCGATGCTGCTTCAGGAAATTCTCGAGCAGCGCGTGGCCATGCTCCGAGAGAATCGATTCCGGGTGGAACTGCACGCCTTCGACCGGCAGCGTCTTGTGGCGCACGCCCATGATCTCGCCGTCGTCGGTCCACGCGGACACCTCGAGGCAGTCGGGCAGCGATTCGCGCTCGATCGCGAGGGAGTGATAGCGCGTGACGTCGAAATGCTTCGGCAGATCGGCGAATACGCCGCGGCAATCGGTTTCGATCCGGCTCACCTTGCCGTGCATGATGGTCTTCGCGCGCACGACGCGGCCGCCGAATGCTTCGCCGATCGCCTGGTGGCCGAGGCAGACGCCGAGGATCGGCTTCCTGCCCGCGAATTCGCGCAGCACGTCGAGCGTGATGCCCGCGTGCTGCGGATTGCTCGGGCCGGGCGACAGGCAGATGGTGTCGGGGTTCAGGCGCGCGATGTCGTCGAGCGTGATTTCGTCGTTGCGGCAGGTACGCACGTCCTCGCCGAGTTCGCCGAAGTACTGGACCAGGTTGTAGGTAAACGAGTCGTAGTTGTCGATCATGAGCAGCATGGTCAGTCTCCGGTCAGAAGTCGCTATCGAGGCCGTCCTGGACCTGTTCGGCCGCACGCAGCACCGCGCGCGCCTTGTTCTCGGTCTCTTGCCATTCGGATTCGGGCACCGAATCGGCGACGACGCCGGCCGCCGCTTGCACGTACAGGTTGCCGTTGTGGATCAGGCCCGTGCGGATCGCGATCGCGAGATCCATCTCGCCCGAGAACGACAGGTAGCCGACCGCACCGCCGTACAGCCCGCGCTTGACCGGCTCGAGCTCGTCGATCAGTTCCATCGCGCGCACCTTCGGCGCGCCGGACAGCGTGCCGGCCGGGAACGTCGCGCGCAGCACGTCGTAGTTCGTCATGCCGGGCTTCAGCTTGCCTTCGACCGAGCTGACGATGTGCTGCACGTGCGAGTACTTCTCGATCACCATCTTGTCGGTCACCTGCACCGAGCCGATTTCCGCGATGCGGCCCACGTCGTTGCGCGCGAGGTCGATCAGCATCACGTGCTCGGCGATCTCCTTCGGATCGTTCAGCAGCTCGGTCGCGAGTTCCGCATCACGCTCGGGCGTGTTGCCGCGCGGGCGCGTGCCGGCCAGCGGCCGGATCGTGACGATCTGGTCGTCGCCGCGCTTTTCCTGGCGCACCAGGATTTCCGGCGACGCGCCGACCACGTGGGAATCGCCGAAGTTGTAGTAATACATGTACGGCGACGGGTTCAGCGAGCGCAGCGCGCGGTACAGCGACAGCGGATTGTCGCGGTACGGCTTCGTCAGCCGCTGGCCGACCTGGATCTGCATCAGCTCGCCGGCCGCGATGTATTCCTTCGCCTGGCGCACGGCGGCCAGGTAATCCTCCTTCTTGAATTCGCGGAACGTCTCGGTGCGCACGCTCGCCGACGTGACGGGCGGCTGCACGGTCGTGCGCAGGCGCTGCTTCAGTTCGCGCAGGCGCTGTTTCGCCTTCGCGTACGCTTCGGGCTGGCCCGGATCCGCGTAGATGATCAGGTAGAGCTTGCCGGCGAGGTTGTCGATCACCGCGACTTCCTCGGTCAGCAGCAACTGGATGTCGGGCAGGCCGAGATCGTCGCGCGGCGCGGTGTTCGCGAGCTTCTTCTCGATGTAGCGCACCGCGTCGTAGCCGAAGTAGCCGGCGAGGCCGCCGCAGAAACGCGGCAGGCCCGGGCGCTGCGCGACCTTGAAGCGGGCCTGGAACGATTCGATGAACTGGAACGGGTCGCCTTCGTGCGTCTCGACGACCTGGCCGTCGCGCACGACCTCCGACACGCCGTTGCGGGTGCGTACGAGCGTGCGGGCGGGCAGGCCGATGAACGAGTAGCGGCCGAAGCGTTCGCCGCTGACCACCGATTCGAGCAGGAACGAGTTGGCGCCCGCGCGTTCGGGCTGGGCCAGCTTCAGGTAGAGGGACAGCGGCGTTTCGAGATCGGCAAGGGCTTCCGCGATCAGCGGGATGCGGTTGTAGCCTTCGTTCGCGAGCGATTGGAATTCGAGTTCGGTCATGTTCCGGTCCTGTTCGGGACGAGCGGCGCGTGCGCCAGGGATCACTTGACGCTGCGCGGGTGGCCGTCGGCGAAAGGGCGGTCGATCGAGAAGTGCCTGTTGCCGGCCGGCACTCCGGGCGTGAACGTCGCGAGCCTGCGGCGGATCCTGAACGCGAGCGTTCGGACGCGGTGGAACTCGAGGTGGTGCGACGGTCGGCGCGCGGATGCGCAGCGAGATAAAAAACGGCGCTGAAGACGTGCTTCAGCGTACCTCATCGAAGAGGTTAGCGCGACCAGCGACGCCAGGGCCAGGCTCCCCGGTCGATGCTGCTCAGACTCCGTTTTTTATTCAGAAACATGCGGATGGAAGAAATAATCAGACGGTTGGCCGGCCGGCATTGTGCGCGGAAATTGCGCGAGCCGCGACCAGCAACGAATCGACTATACCATCCGAATTTATCGTTTGTATAGCTTTGCCGTGGTTGTAGCCGTACGGCACCGTCAGCGTCGCCATCCCGGCCGCGCGGCCTGCCAGCGCGTCGTTTTCCGAGTCGCCGATCGCGACCGCGGCGCCTGGCGCGACGCCGAGCGCGTCGCAGGCTGTCAGCATCGGCAGCGGATCGGGCTTCTTGCGCGCGACGCTGTCGCCGCCCAGCACGATGCCGAAGCAGCCGGCCAGCCCGTATTGTTCGAGCAGCTCGACCGCGAAGCGGTGCGGCTTGTTCGTCACGCACGCGAGCCGGATGCCGGCCGCGCGCAATGCGTCGAGGCCGGCTGCCACGTCCGGATAGAGACGCGTGTGGCGGCCGTTGATCTTCGCGTATTCGGTCTGGTAGATCGCCAGTGCGTCGTCGAAGCGCGCGTGCGCTTCGTCGGCCGGCAAGCGCGGCTTCAGCACGCTCTGGATCAGGTGTTCGGAGCCCTTGCCGACGTAGCCGATGACTTCGTCGCGCGACGTGGCCGGCGCGCCAAGCTGCGCGAGCATCCCGTTCAGGCCGGCCGTGAAATCGTCGGCCGTGTCGACCATCGTGCCGTCGAGGTCGATCAGCGCGGCATCGATGCGCGGTGCGGCAAAGCGGATCGGGGCCGCGTCCGTGGCGGCCCCGGCCGGCGCGTGGCCGGCGAACGACGAGTCGGCCACGGTGTCAGCTCCGCTCGACGGTGGCGAGCGCCGCGCGCATCTCGTCGATCACCTTGCGGTAGTCGGGCTTGCCGAAGATCGCCGAACCGGCGACGAACGTGTCGGCGCCGGCCGCCGCGATTTCCGCGATGTTGTCGGCCTTCACGCCGCCGTCGACCTCGAGCAGAATCTCGCGGCCGGTGCGCTCCGTGTACGCGTCGAGGCGCGCGCGCGCTTCGCGCAGCTTGTTCAGCGTTTCCGGAATGAACGACTGACCGCCGAAGCCGGGGTTCACCGACATCAGCAGCACGAAGTCGAGGCGGTCCATCACGTGGTCGAGGTAGTTCAGCGGCGTGGCCGGATTGAACACGAGACCGGCCTTGCAGCCGTGGTCGCGGATCAGCGACAGCGTGCGGTCGATGTGGTCGGAGCCTTCCGGGTGGAAACTGATCAGGTTCGCGCCGGCCTTCGCGAAATCGGGCACGATCCGGTCGACCGGGCGCACCATCAGGTGCACGTCGATCGGCACCTGCACGTGCGGGCGGATCGCCTCGCAGACGAGCGGGCCGATCGTGAGGTTCGGCACATAATGGTTGTCCATCACGTCGAAGTGGATCCAGTCGGCGCCGGCGGCGACCACGTTGCGGACTTCTTCGCCGAGCCGGGCAAAGTCGGCCGAGAGGATGCTGGGAGCGATGCGGAATTGAGTCATGGCAGGGGAGCGGGGACGTTGCGGCGCAAAACCGTCATTCTACCGTCCGGCGACCCGGTGCGCGGCGGCAGGCTGTGCGGTTGCCGCCCGATTGCGCATAGAATGCCGAACCAATGCGGCGCGCCCGCGGCCCGGCCGCTCGAATCGGCGCGCGCGGTTACCTACAGCGGACACACCATGAGTCAGTATCAGTTCACCGTTTCGGTGAAAACCAGCTACTTGCCGGAACAATCCGACCCCGATCACCGTCAATACGCATTCGCGTACACGCTGACGATCCGCAACACCGGACAGGTCGCGGCGCAGCTGATCGCCCGTCACTGGATCATCACGGACAGCGAGAACCACGTGCAGGAAGTGAAGGGGCTCGGCGTCGTCGGGCACCAGCCGCTGCTGCAGCCGGGCGAGCATTTCGAATACACGAGCTGGGCCGTGATCGCGACGCCGGTCGGGACGATGCGCGGCGCGTACTTCTGCGTGGCCGAGGACGGCGAGCGTTTTGAGGCGCCGGTCGACGAGTTTGCCCTGCACATGCCGCGCACGCTGCATTGAGCGTGCGGCGCGCGTCAGCGCGGCTGGCGGTCGTTGTGGCGGGCCGGCTTCTTTCTGCCCGACGACGTCCAGACGACGATGAAGATCAGCAGGGCAAGCGCTACGAAGGCTTCGAGCGCGAAGATGAGCATCGGATATTGGTCGAGAAAATCTGACATGGCGGTTTCCATCAAGAACGGACATTGTATGTGGTTTGGGCCCCGGCTGGCCGGGTGGATGGCCGCAGCCGCGGCGGCGGCGCTGCTCGCCGCGTGCGGCGGCGCGCCGACGCGGACCTCCGCGCTGAAGCCGCCGACCGGCGCGGCGATCGTGCCGGGGCAGGTCGCCGCGAAGCGGCTCACGCCGGTCGCGTGGCAGCAGGTGCCGGGCTGGCAGGACGATTCGCTGATCGGCGCGACGGCCGCGTTGCGGCAGAACTGCGCGCGGCTCGCACGCCAGCCGGCCTGGACGCGCGCTTGCGCGGCCGCCGACCGGCTAGACGAACTCGACGTCAGCAGCGCACGCGCCTTCTTCGAAACGTATTTCACGCCGTTCCAGTTCGCGAATACCGACGGTACGCTCGACGGGCTCGTGACTGGCTATTACGAGCCGCTGCTGCACGGTTCGCGCGTGCGCCGCGGCCCGTATCAGTACGCGCTCTATCGCTGGCCGGCCGGCTATCGCGCGGGCGCCGCGCTGCCCGCACGCGCGCAGCTCGAGCGCGCCGGCATCCTGAACGGCAACGAACTCGTATGGGTCGACGATCCGATCGAGGCGTTCTTCCTGCAGGTGCAGGGCTCGGGGCGCGTGCTGCTCGACGACGGTTCGGTGATGCGGGTCGGCTTTGCCGGTACCAACAACCAGCCGTACCGTTCGATCGGCAAGTGGCTGCTCGATCGCGGCGAGCTGACGCCCGCACAGGCGACGATGCAGGGCATCAAGGCCTGGGCGAAGGCGAACCCCACGCGCGTCGACGCGCTGCTCGACACGAATCCGCGCTTCGTGTTCTTCCGCGACATGCCGACCAAGGAGGATGCGCCGCACGGCGGCGCGGACGGTCCGATCGGCGCGCTCGGCGTGCCGCTGACGCCGGAGCGCTCGATCGCGGTCGATCCGTCGTCGATTCCGCTCGGCACGCCGGTGTTCCTGCAGACCACGCGTCCGCTGACGAATACGCCGATGAACCGGCTCGTGTTCGCGCAGGATACGGGCTCGGCGATCAAGGGCGGCGTGCGGGCAGACTATTTCTGGGGGCTCGGCGACGACGCCGGTGACCAGGCTGGCCGGATGAAGCAGGTCGGCCGGATGTGGCTGCTGTTCCCGAATTCGTGATTTGGGGCAGGGCGGGCTGCCCGGATGGTGGCCCGCGCATGAGACGCGGCATTCGCGGTGCGTCTCCTGCGCGTGGCGCGTGCCGGCCTGATCGCCGGTGTGACCACGTGATTTCAGTTCGCGTGATCCGGTGAGTGTCACGTCGAACGACGCTTGGAGTAAAGCAGCCCGATCGGCGTTGGCCGACCGGGCTGTTTCGTTTGCAGGCACGCGCTCGCCGCCGCGCGCCGTACGTGCGTCGCGCGACTTTAGCCCTTGCGTTTGTCGACGACGCGGCGCGCCTTGCCGACCGAGCGCTCGATGCCGTTCACCGGCAGCACGTTGATCACGGCCGTCACGCCGATCAGCGACTTGATGTCGTACGCGAGCGCCTGTTTGGCCGCCTGGATCGCCGCGGTATCGGGCGCGGTTTCCGGGCACGGCTCGACGTTGAGCGTCAGCACGTCGAGCGGGCCTTCCTTCGTCAGCACGATCTGATAGTGCGGCGCGAGCGCGCGCTGCTTGAGCAACTGTTCCTCGATTTGCGTCGGGAACACGTTGACGCCGCGCACGATCATCATGTCGTCCGACCGGCCGGTGATCTTCTCCATCCGGCGCATCGTCCGGGCGGTGCCCGGCAACAGGCGCGTGAGATCGCGCGTGCGGTAGCGGATGATCGGCAGCGCTTCCTTCGTCAACGACGTGAACACGAGCTCGCCGAGCTCCCCATCGGGCAGCACTTCGCCGGTTTCCGGGTCGATGACTTCCGGATAGAAGTGGTCTTCCCAGATGGTCGGACCATCCTTGGTCTCGACGCATTCGGACGCCACGCCGGGGCCCATCACTTCGGACAGCCCGTAGATGTCGACCGCGTCGATGCCCATCCGCTGTTCGATTGCGACGCGCATGTCGTTGGTCCACGGCTCCGCGCCGAAGATGCCGATGCGCAGCGAACTCTTGACGGGATCGAGGCCCTGGCGCTCGATCTCGTCGGCGATCGACAGCATGTAGCTCGGCGTGACCATGATGATGTCGGGCCGGAAATCCTGGATCAGCTGTACCTGCTTTTCGGTCTGGCCGCCGCCGAACGGGATCACGGTGAGGCCTGCGCGCTCGGCGCCGTAGTGCGCGCCGAGCCCGCCCGTGAAGAGCCCATAGCCGTAGCTGACGTGCACCTTGTCGCCGCGGCGCGCACCGGCGGCGCGGATCGACCGGGCGACGAGGTTTGCCCACGTGTCGATGTCGGCGGCCGTATAGCCGACGACCGTCGGCTTGCCGGTCGTGCCGGACGACGCGTGGATGCGCGAGATCTGGTCTTGCGGCACCGCGAACATCCCGAACGGATAGCTGTCGCGCAGGTCGCCCTTGGTCGTAAACGGAAAGCGCGACAGGTCGGCGAGCGTCTTCAGGTCGTCCGGATGCACGCCCGCTTCGTCGAACTTGCGGCGATAGACGGGCGAGTTGTCATACGCATGCCGGAGCGACCACTTGAGGCGTTCCAGCTGCAGCGCGGTCAGCTCGTCGCGCGAGGCGGTCTCGATCGGCTCGAGCGGTAGCGGGGTAGTCATGCATGTCTCCAGTGTTTGTTATGGGCGAGCCGTCGACGTCAGCGGTCTTCCGGGATGACCGTGCCCTTGATCTGGGCGGATTTGCCGCGAAACATCGCAACCGTGTCGCCTGTCTGGTTCGTGACGCGGATGTCGTAGATGCCGTGGCGGCCGGCGCGCGCCTGTTCGACCGCCTCGGCCGTCAGCACGTCGCCGCCGTGCACGGGGCGCAGGAATTCGATCGAGCAGCCGGCCGCGACCGCATTCACGTTGTACGAGTTGCATGCAAACGCGAACGTCGAATCGGCGAGCGTGAAGATGATCCCGCCGTGGCAGGTCTGGTGACCGTTCAGGAATTCGGGCCGCACGCGCATCTGCAGACGGGCGTAGCCGGCGCGTACTTCGGCGATTTCCATGCCGAACGCGCGACTGCACGCATCGGCGTCGTACATGGCCCGCGCGGTGGCGCGGGCGAGCGAGTCGGGGTCGAGCGTGGCGGTCGCGTTCGTCATGTCAGCGCCCCTCGAAGCGCGGTGCACGCTTCTCGATGAAGGCCTTCACACCTTCCGCGTAGTCATGCGACTGGCCGAGCTTGCGCTGCAGGTCGCGTTCCAGATCGAGCTGCTGATCGAGCGTGTTCGTGATGCCGTCTCGCATCGACTGCTTGATCGATGCGATGGCGAGCGTCGGCTGCTGCGCGAGTTGGGTGGCGAGCTGGCGGGCCGTCGCGACGAGTGCGTCGTCGTCGACTGCGCGCCAGATCAGGCCCCATTGTTCGGCCTGTTCCGCGCCGAGCTTGTCGCCGGTCAGCGCGAGCCCCAGCGCGCGAGCCATGCCGATGCGTTGCGGCAGGAACCAGGTGCCGCCCGAATCGGGTACGAGCCCGATCTTGACGAAGGCTTGAATGAAACTGCTCGAGCGCGCGGCGAACACGAGATCGCACGCCAGTGCGAGATTCGCGCCGGCGCCGGCGGCCGTACCGTTGACGGCGGCGATCACCGGAATCGGCAGACGCTGCAGGCGGCGGATCAACGGATTGAAATGCTCGTCGATCAGTGTGCCCAGATCGCTGGACGCGCCCGGTGTGAAGTCGAGGTCGGCCAGGTCCTGGCCCGCGCAAAAGCCGCGCCCCGCACCCGTCAGAATCAGCGCGCGTGCACCGGCCGCCTCGACTTCATCGAGCGCCGACTGCAGTTCGCGATGCATCGCCCGCGTGAAGCTGTTTAGCTTGTCGGGGCGGTTGAGCGTGATCGTGGCCACGCGCGCGGCCTGATCGATATCCAGCTGGATCGCCTGATAGGACATGCAGTATCTCCGTCATGACTTCGTTATAGGCGCGCGGCGCGTCGGTTACACGCGTTCGATCGCGAGCGCGATGCCCTGGCCGACGCCGATGCACATCGTACAGAGCGCGAAGCGGCCGCCGGTGCGCTCGAGTTGATGGAGCGCCGTGGTGACGAGCCGGGCGCCCGATGCGCCGAGCGGGTGGCCGAGCGCGATCGCACCGCCGTTCGGGTTCACGCGTGGATCGTCGTCGGCGACGCCGAGCATGCGCAGCACGGCGAGACCTTGCGACGCGAACGCCTCGTTCAGTTCGATCACGTCGAACTGGTCGATACGCATGCCGAGCTGGTGCAGCAGTTTCTGCGTGGCCGGCGCGGGACCGATGCCCATCACGCGCGGCTCGACGCCGGCGGTCGCCATGCCGACGACGCGCGCGCGGCGACGCAGGCCATACTGGTCGGCTGCCTGCGCATTGGCGAGCAGCAGCGCGCAGGCGCCGTCGTTGACGCCCGATGCGTTGCCGGCCGTCACGGAGCCGTCGGGGCGTACCACGCCCTTCAGCTTCGCGAGCGCTTCGAGGGATGTTTCGCGCGGATGCTCGTCGCGCGACACGACGACGGGCTCGCCTTTCTTCTGTGGAATCGTGACCGCGACGATTTCCTCAGCGAGCGTGCCGTCCTGCTGGGCCCGTGCGGCCTTCTGCTGGCTGCGCAGCGCGAAGAGGTCCTGATCGGCGCGGCTGATGTGGTAGTCGACCGCGACGTTCTCGGCCGTCTCCGGCATCGAATCGACGCCATACAGCTGCTTCATCAGCGGATTGACGAAGCGCCAGCCGATCGTCGTATCGAAGATGTCGGCCTGGCGCGCGAACGCGCTCGCGGCCTTGCCCATCACGAACGGTGCGCGGGTCATGCTCTCGACGCCACCTGCGATCATGAGGCGCGCTTCACCCGCCTTGATCGCGCGCGCGGCCGTGCCGACCGCGTCCATCCCGGAGCCGCAGAGCCGGTTCAGCGTCGCGCCGGGCACGGCGGTGGGCAGGCCCGCCAGCAGCGCCGACATGCGTGCGACGTTGCGGTTGTCCTCGCCGGCCTGATTCGCGCAACCGTAGATCACATCGTCGATCGCCGCCCAGTCGACGTCGCGATTGCGCTCGATCAGCGCCTTGAGCGGCACCGCGCCGAGGTCGTCGGCACGAACATCTTTCAGTGCGCCGCCGTAGCGGCCGATGGGGGTGCGAATCGCGTCGCAGATGTAGGCGTCTGTCATGGGCGTATCGATGAGTGACGAACCCGCCGGGTGGCGGATTCGTTCATGGTAGAGAACATGGCGGCGTTTGCACGTCGGCCATTAGGGCTATGCCGTCTGGCCAGCTTCCGCAGGTACCGCCTTCGGGGCAACATGGACCCGGCTTTGCACCACGCGGAACCGGTTGGCGACGAACGCGGGGTCGGCCAGCGCCGCGTTGGCCGCCGGGTTCGCGCCCGTTCCGTGGAAGTCGGAGAACGCGGCCGACTGGTTCACGAATACGCCGCCCGTCAGGTTGATCGACAGCGCGACGCCGCCACGCACCGCCGCGTCGTGTGCGGCGTCGAGGATTGCGTCATCGGTGCTGTAGACGGAAAGGGTCAGCGCGCCGTGTTCGGCGGCGATTTCACCGGCCAGATCGAGCGATTGCGCGGTCGAGTCGGTCGCGATCACGAACGAGATCGGGCCGAACCATTCCTGCGTGAATTTTTCGCGGTCGGCCACGTCGAGCTGCAGCACGAGCGGCGTGCGCACACGCGCATCGGGGAAGGCGGGATGCTGGAGAGCCACGCTATCCGCAAGCACGCGGCCGAGCTTGCGCGCGTCGTCGATGCGCGCGGTCACGCCTTCGTTCTGGATTGCGCCGGTCAGTTCGACCGAGCGTGCCGGGTCGCCAGTGAGTTTTTGCACGGCAACCGCGATTGCTTGCGCGACTTCGTCGAAGCTCGCATGGCCGTCGTCGGTCCGGATGCCGTCGCGCGGCACGTAGATATTCTGCGGGGCCGTGCACATCTGGCCGGAGTACAGCGCCAGCGAGAACGCGATGTTTTTCGCGGCGGCTTTGAGGTCGTCGGTCGAGTCGATCACGATCTGGTTGACGCCCGCTTTCTCGGTATAGACCTGGGCCTGATGGGCATGGTGTTCGAGCCACGTGCCGTTTTGCGTGCTGCCGGTGAAGTCGATCAGCTTGATCTCGGGGCGCAGCGCGAGATCCTGGACGAGGGCGCCGTCGTTGGGCTCGGTCGCGAGGAGCGTGACGACGTTCGGATCGAATCCGGCTTCGCGCAGCACGTCGCGGGCGATTCGGACCGTGATGGCAAGCGGCAGGATCGCGCCAGGGTGCGGTTTGACGATCACGGTATTACCGGTTGCCAGATCGGCGAACAGGCCCGGGTAGCCGTTCCAGGTCGGGAACGTGCAGCAGCCGAGCACGAGGCCGGTGCCGCGCGGCACGATCGTATAGCGCTTGTGCATCGCAAGGGGAGGGTTCTTGCCTTGCGGCTTTTCCCAGTGTGCATCGGCCGGAATGCGGCGCAGTTCGTCCCATGCATAGGCGACGGCTTCGAGCGCGCGGTCCTGTGCGTGCGGGCCGCCGGCCTGAAACGCCATCATGAAGGCTTGCCCGGTGGTGTGCATCACGCTGTAGGCAATTTCGAAGCTTGCGCGGTTCAGGCGCGCAAGGATTTCGAGGCTAACGCCGATCCACGCGCTCGGGCCGGCTTCGCGCCACGTACGTTGAGCGGCGGCTGCGGCAGCGATCAGTGCGTCCGGCGTGGATTTCGGATACCGGATGCCCAGCGCGATGCCGTATGGCGAGCGCTCGGCGCCGACCGTTTCACCGGATGCGGGCTGGTCAAGCACGAAGGTCTTGTGGAGGTGCGACTTGAACGCCGCCTCGCCGTCTGCGCTTGCGCTTTCCCCGTACACTTTGGGGCTCGGCATTTCGGCGAACGGGCTCCAGTACCCGCGGCTCTCGATGGCGGCGAGTGCGTGTTTCAGCGTGTCTTCGTGCTTCGTGAGCAGGGCATGGGTCATGACGGCGGCCTGATGAACGTTGAGAGGGATCGGATCGATTAATTAACCGACCGGTTGGTCGGAGAATGGTAGCATCAAACTATTCGCATGTGCGAGGCGTTTCTCATTTCATTGATCGAGGAGAAATAGATGGCTTACGAAAACATCCTGGTGGAGACCCGGGGGCGCGTTGGTCTGGTGACGCTCAACCGCCCGAAGGCGCTGAATGCGCTGAACGATGCATTGATGGACGAGTTGGGTGCCGCGCTGAAGGCGTTCGATGCGGACGACGACATCGGCGCGATCGTCGTGACGGGCAGCGAGAAGGCGTTCGCGGCCGGCGCGGACATCGGCATGATGGCAACCTACTCCTATATGGATGTTTATCGGGGTGACTACATCACGCGCAACTGGGAGGCGGTCCGCGAGATCCGCAAACCGATCATTGCTGCGGTTTCGGGCTTTGCGCTGGGCGGCGGCTGCGAACTCGCGATGATGTGCGACATCATCTTCGCGGCGGACACGGCCAAGTTCGGCCAGCCGGAAATCAAGCTGGGCGTCATGCCGGGGGCGGGTGGCACGCAGCGCCTGCCGCGCGCGGTGTCGAAGGCGAAGGCAATGGACATGTGCCTGACCGCGCGGTTCATGGACGCCGTCGAGGCCGAACGTGCCGGGCTCGTCTCGCGCGTGCTGCCGGCCGACAAGTTGCTCGACGAGGCGATTGCCGCCGCGACGACGATCGCCGAGTTCTCGCTGCCGGCGGTCATGATGGTCAAGGAGTCGGTGAACCGCGCGTACGAGACGACGCTGGCTGAAGGCGTCCACTTCGAGCGCCGGTTGTTCCACTCGTTGTTCGCAACGGAAGACCAGAAGGAAGGGATGGCGGCATTCGTCGAGAAGCGGAAGCCTGTTTTCAAGCACCGCTGATCGGACTGCGTCGGGGCGGGTGTCCGATGGCTGGCCTGTATCGGTTGCGGGCGGGATCGCCTTGTCCGGTTCATCAAAAAAGGCCTCCGTGCGCGACAGCGCACGGAGGCCTTTTCAAACTTTCTTCACAAAGAGCTTGCCTGGATGGGGGCGGGTGCTTAGAATCACGCCTCTTTCGCGCTAACGGAAACGCGGCGCGGGAGGAAGGGAAGCGGTGCTGTTGAGGTTCGGTGGTAACGAGCCTCGGCGGCGCAGGAAGATGGGCCCCGCAGTCGCAACGAAGTCGTTCAGAAAGTTGTTGACGAGCTGCGAAACACGGCTCATAATCTCGCTTCTCTGCTGCTGAAAACGCAGCGCTGCTGGGAAACACGAAGTTTCTCGCAGACGTGCTCTTTAAAAATTAACAGCCGATAAGTGTGGGCGCTTGATGAAAGCGAGCTGATCCTCGGATCAGATAGCGAAAGTATCAAGAGTCTCACACTAAAGTAAGTCAGGTTTATGAAGTGATTCATATTCCTGTCAGCTTTGAGTGAGCGA
>NZ_LFZP01000096.1:0-226 GCF_002925705.1 Burkholderia anthinoferrum | reverse complement strand
GTCGTTTCACGGTCCTGTTCGGGATGGGAAGGGGTGGGACCGACTCGCTATGGTCATCAGGCAAAGAGGGTTGTTCTACTGGCGTGGCCAACAGAACCAATCTTGGAAGAAGCAGTAATTTTGAGTTGTGTGTATCACACACGAGAATCCAACTTGTCTCGTCTTGCTACGCAGGTCACCGGTACTTCAACCGGCGCGCCGCATCGATCAGCTTCGCTGCTCGACG